>CBIHQM010000062.1:0-20546 GCA_966211885.1 uncultured Chryseolinea sp. | reverse complement strand
AGGTATTCCTCTACAACGGCGGTAAAGTGCAGGTTCAGGAATGCACGCCCGTGCGCGGCTACCAAAGTGCGGTGGACACACGCCTTATTTTTGGGACCGGCACAGACAAAACCATCGACTCGCTGGTGGTGGTCTGGCCCAACGACACCTACGAAGTGCTAAAACAAGTTGCCGTCGATCAGCAACTGGAATTGGATCAGGCGAAGAGTAGCGGAAAATTTGACTATGACCGCTTCCACCGGGCAAAGCCCATCTTCGAAGAAACCACGGCGACGCTCGGCATAAACTTTACGCACCGCGAAAACAAATTTGTGGAGTTTACGCGTGAAGCCCTGCTGCCTCACATGCTCTCGGCTGAAGGTCCCGGCGCGGCCATCGGGGACGTGAACAACGACGGGTTGGATGACGTGTTTGTAGGCGGGGCAAAGTGGCAGACGTCACGGTTGTTTGTGCAAAACAAAAACGGGAAGTTCACAGATTCTTTTCAGCGATCTTTTGAGCAGGATAGCATCCAGGAAAACGTCGACGCGGCATTTGCCGATGTGGATGGCGATGGCGATAAAGATCTCATCGTGATCACAGGTGGAAATGAATTTACCGGAAACTCCGTTCATCGCCAGCCCAAGCTGTATGCCAATGATGGCAAAGGAAATTTCACATCCGCCAAAGGCCTTCCCGAAATGATGATCACGGGATCGTCGGTGAGTGTGAACGATTTCGACAAGGATGGCGACCCGGATCTGTTCATCGCCGTGCGCACCATTCCCTACAAGTATGGTGAGGAACCGAAAAACTATTTGTTGCAGAACGATGGCAAAGGCAATTTCACCGATGTTACAAAAAGTGCTGCACCGGTGTTGGAGCAGTTTGGATTCATCAAGCAATCCGTTTGGGCCGACATCGACAACGACAAAGACGACGATCTGATCCTGGCAGCGGAATGGAAACCCATCACTATCCTGGTGAACACCGCCGGTAAACTAACACCGCTCGCCCTGGAAGGCTCTGGTCTGGAGAAAACCAATGGCTGGTGGAACCACATCGAACTGGCCGACTTCGACAAAGACGGCGACCTGGACCTCGTGGCCGGCAACCTGGGTCTCAACTCGACCTTGAAAGCATCGCTGGCTGAGCCGGTGAAAATGTATTACTCCGATTTCGACAACAACGGCAGCTTCGAGCAGGTGCTCACCCACTTCACGCAGGGAAAAGAATATCCTTTCTACACCCGTGACGAGATGGTGAAACAAATGCCGATCCTCAAAAAGAAATTTCTCTCGGCCAACAAATTTGCCGCCGCCACATTCAAAGATGTATTTGACGAAGAGACCCTGAAAAAAGCAAAGGTCTTTGAAGCGTATGCATTTGAAAGCGCCTACATCGAAAACAAGGGCAACGGCAAATTCGAAGTGCGGCCGTTGCCACCGGTGGCGCAATTTTCCACGGTGAACGTCATGATCATCGAAGACTTTAATCACGACGGCCACACGGATGTGTTTGTCGCGGGCAATTTCTATCCCATCAACATCCAGATGGGACGCTACGATGCCAGCTACGGCACGTTGCTGGTGGGGGATGGTAAAGGGCATTTCAAGGCCATGGCCAATAAGGATTCGGGTGCTTGTTTGAAGGGGGAAATCCGGGAACTGAAGCCGGTCACTCTGAATGGCCGCGTGCATTATGTGGGTTTCCGCAACAACGCTTCGGTGGTGTCATTTGCGCTAAAGAAATGACGAAAAGGTTGTCGGCACCGGGTCTTTTTTTTATTGCCGTCATCTGATACCTTTGAAGAGAATCATACCTGTGACCCATGAAGACTTTGCTCTGGAAAGGTTTATGCCTGTCCGTTTTTCTTTTTTCCTGTTCGAAGAACAACGCCGACTGGAAAACGCAAGCCCAGAATCCTGAATTTTTACACCGCTCCGTAAAGCAAGTCACCGACGTTATCGTACACGACATCTTTTCGCCGCCCGTGGCGTCGCGCATCTACACCTACATGAGCGTGGCCGCCTATGAAGCGGCCATTAACCAGGATAAAAAATACGCCACCATTGCGGGCCAGTTGCATGGCCTCACGGAGGTGCCGCAACCGCAAGCCGGCCAGGAATATTGTTTCCCCCTGGCATCGGTGCAGGCCATGCTAAAGGTAGGACGGGCCCTGGTTTTTTCGGAAGATAAAATGGATGTGTTCTATAACAAGATCATGCAGGAGTTCAAAGACACCGGCATGCCCGACGACGTCTATGAGCGATCCCTTGCCTATGGCACCTAAGTGGCCGAGCACATGATTAAATGGTCTTCGAAAGACAACTACAAACAGAGCCGCTCGTTCCCCAAATACTCCATCCAGGATGACCCCGGCACCTGGAAGCCCACACCACCGGCTTATATGGATGCGGTGGAGCCGCACTGGAGCAAGATCAGGACCTTTGCCATAGATTCCGCGTCGCAATTCAGACCCGCGTCACACACGATATTTTCGATCGATAAGAAAAGCCAGTTCTACAAGGAAGCCATGGAAGTGCATGACCTGGGTGTGAACCTCACCCCGGAGCAACGTCAGATCGCATCCTTCTGGGATTGCAATCCCTTTGTGATGAACGTGAAGGGTCACGTGATGTTTGCCACCAAAAAGATCTCCCCCGGCGGCCATTGGATGAACATCACGCACGTGGCCTGCCTGGGTGCCAAAGCAGATTTTGCGCAATCGGCCGAGGCCTATGCGCGCGTGGCCATCTCGTTGGTGGATGGATTTATTTCGTGCTGGGATGAAAAATACAGAAGCACGCTAGTACGTCCCGAGACGTATATCAACCAATACATCGACGAAGAGTGGGTGCCCCTGTTGCAAACCCCGCCGTTCCCGGAACACACCAGCGGCCACAGCGTGATCTCCGGCGCATCGGCCGTGGCGCTCACCAAATTGTTCGGCGACAACTTCGCCTTCACCGACTCCACGGAAGTTGAATTCGGTTTGTCCGTCCGCAGCTTCAAGTCATTTGAAGCCGCCTGCAGCGAGGCCGCCATCAGCCGTATGTACGGCGGCATTCACTACCGCCCCGCCTGCGAAAACGGGCTAAAGCAAGGCCACCAGGTAGGCGAATTCATCGCCCAAAAAATCAAAACCCGCAAAGCAGACCTCGCCCAAAAACAATAACAACACCACCGCTACGCGCGCAAAGACCACTTTACCCCTTGCTTGCTTCGCTTCGCCCGCCCAAGCTTTAGCGAAGGAGGGCCGTACCTTCAACGAAGGAGGGGCCTAACATGAGCGAAGCTGAGGTAGTCCATGTTTTTAAAGATTTCTTAACACACCCCTTCCAACCTCCCCAAAGGTTCCGGTGTCAAATAGAAAAACAAAACGATACCTCTATGAAGACCACCCGCATTTTCCTTTTGGCTCTCGCCGCTCTCACCCTCGGCGCATGCCACGATAAAGACGGCAAAGACCTGCCCACGCTCTCAGATCCCTATTTCAGTTTTGGAAGCTTCTACGGCGAATGCCAAGGTGATAATTGCGTGGTGTTTTTTCTTGTCCGCAATGGCAAACTCTATCAAGATAAAAAACACCAATACCCCACAAACGGCACGTTGCACGAGGGAGATTATGAGGCCTTGAGTGACGAGAAATATCAATTGGTAAAAGATCTCGCCAGCAAAGTTCCCGAGGAGCTTCTCTCTGAATCATCGGTCAACCTCGGCTGCCCGGATTGCTCCGACGGTGGGGGCACCTACATCGAAATAAATTCAGCCGACGTCAAACGGTTCTGGTACATCGACAACAACAACCGCGAGACTCCGGAATATCTCCACGAATTTATCGGGGAAGTCAACGAAAAGATCAACATGCTGCGCTAGCGCCAATAGGTTTTTCGATTTCAAGTATTTACTTTTTTTTTCCCGCGCGGAAGATCTGGTAACATTTTGGTCATCCGGAAATCATTAAGGTTGATTTCTGGATGACGTAACATCCTGACGGACAAATCTGTCCCTCGCCACTTCGCAATACTGCGGCAAAAGTAAACGGCGCAGCGCATTTTGGTTTTAATAGTTAATGCGAATTCACCATCCGCGAATGCCGGCATGCACCGCAACGCCCGGGCAAATTAATAAAACCACTTCCTGAAAAATCCTGCCCCATTCCTTATCTTCGTCAACTTGAAAACCAATGCATTTCGCTTGTACGAACGATAATAGAAATGCTGCGTACCCATGACTGAACCAAACCCATTCTTATGAATGTCTACCTCGCCGAGTTTTTTGGCACCATGATCATCATTCTGCTCGGCGAAGGCGCTGTGGCCGGAGCCGTTTTAAAAGGCACAAAATCTGAGAACGACGGATGGCTCACCATCGTGGTGGCCTGGGGTCTGGCCGTGACGTTGGCCGTGTATGCCGTCGGTCGCATCAGCATGGCCCATCTCAATCCAGCCATCACGCTGGCCCTGTTTCTCATGGGCGACTTTCCAAAGGAACAAGTGGCCGGCTACATCATCGCGCAGTTTGCCGGTGCTTTTGTAGGCGCCATTTTGGTATGGCTGGCATTCCTGCCCCATTGGGGACGAACCGACAGCGCTGCCAAGAAACTTGCCGTGTTCTGCACCGCACCCGCCATACGCTCGACACCCGCCAATCTCCTGAGCGAGATCCTCGCCACGTTCGTGTTGGTGCTGGCCCTTCTTTTCATCGGCGCCAACGAGTTTGCCGAAGGACTCAACCCGCTGATTGTGGGTGGCCTCATCATCTCCATCGGTCTTAGTTTAGGAGGGACTACAGGGTTTGCCATCAACCCCGCCCGCGATCTTGCGCCACGGCTAGCCCATTTTATATTGCCCATTCCAGGCAAAGGCTCATCCGATTGGTCCTATAGTTGGATCCCCGTTATCGGGCCGATAATCGGGGGCATCCTCGGGGCATGGTGCTTCAAAGCTTTGTTTGTTTAACACCTTCTCTCCATGAAATACATCATTGCGCTCGATCAGGGAACGACCAGTTCGCGGGCCGTGCTCTTCGACGAACGGGCCGACATCAAAGGCATTGTGCAAATGGAATTCCGCCAGATCTTCCCACAGCCCGGCTGGGTAGAACACGATCCAGGCGAGATCCTGAATACGCAACGGCTGGTGCTGGAGAAACTGGTCCAGAAACATAACCTCGACCCCCGCGACATCGCGGCCATCGGCATCACCAACCAACGCGAAACCACCTTGTTGTGGGACCGCCATACAGGCGAACCGTTGTACAACGCCATCGTCTGGCAGGACAAACGCACGGCGCCCATATGCGAAGAACTAAAAAAGAAAAGTCTCGACAGCTACGTACGCCAACACACCGGGCTGGTGATCGATTCCTACTTCTCCGCCACAAAGATCAAATGGATCCTCGACACCGTGCCCGGCGCGCGGGAACGTGCCCGCAAAGGCGATGTGGCCTTCGGGACGGTAGATACCTGGCTGCTCTGGAACCTCACCAACCGCCAGGTGCACGCTACCGACTATTCCAACGCCTCGCGCACCATGCTGTTCGACATCAACACCCTGACATGGGATAAAAAGCTGCTGGCCGAACTCGACATTCCCGAAGCCATCCTTCCGGAGGTGAAACCGTCGTCATTCCATTTTGGAAACTGGACCTACCAGGGCGTAGACATTCCCCTGGCGGGTATTGCCGGCGACCAACAGGCGGCCTTGTTTGGGCAGGCTTGTTTTGAGCCGGCCATGGCCAAGAACACCTACGGCACCGGTTGCTTCATGCTGATGAACACCGGCACCAGAATCCAGCTCTCTAAAAACGGGCTCATCACCACCATTGCCTGGGGGCTGGGCGGCAAGGTGGAATATGCATTGGAGGGCAGCGTCTTTATCGCTGGCGCCGCCGTGCAGTGGCTGCGCGACAGCCTTCACCTGATAGACCAAAGCAAGGACACAGAATATTTTGCTACAAAGGCCCTGGGCTCCAACGAGGTGTATGTCGTTCCCGCCTTCGCGGGATTGGGAGCGCCCTATTGGGACATGTATGCCCGCGGCGCCATCTTTGGCCTCACCCGCGACACAGGCAAGGACCACATCATCAAGGCCACCCTGGAGTCGATGGCCTACCAGACCAAAGACATCCTGAATGCCATGGAGGAAGACGCCGGCCTGGCGCTGGCCAGCCTGAAAGTGGACGGCGGGGCTTGCGCCAACAACGTGCTCATGCAGTTCCAGGCCGATATATTGGGCACGCCCGTTGAGCGGCCGGAGATCATCGAATCCACGGCGCTCGGAGCAGCTTACCTGGCGGGAATCGAGGTGGGCTTGTGGAAAAAGGAGAGCATTGTGTCCAACCGAAAGATCCAGAAGCGTTTCGAGCCCGCGATGGACGAGACCACGCGCGCCAAGCTGTACAAAGGCTGGCGCAAGGCCGTGGAGCGGACAAAAGGCTGGGAAGATTAAGGCTTAAACAAAAAAACATTCATGACCCCGTTCTCTTATCACGACCGTCCTGTCCTCGTCAAGCAACTCACCGGCGATCCGTTCGACATCGTCATCATCGGTGGGGGCATCACCGGTGCGGGCATTGCCCTGGATGCGGCCTCGCGTGGCCTGAGGGCTGCGTTGGTAGAGAAGGTGGACTTTGCCTATGGCACCAGCAGCCGCTCAACCAAACTCATCCACGGCGGGTTGCGCTACCTGAAGCAACTCGAATTTGGACTGGTGAAGGAGGTGGGCAGCGAGCGGGCGGTGGTACACAACCTGGCGCCGCACCTGGTGGTGCCGGAGAAAATGTTGTTGCCGCTGTCCGAAAAAAAGGGGCTCGGCTATTGGCTCACGTCCATCGGCCTGAAAGTGTATGACCTGCTGGCCGGGGTGAAGGCAGAAGACCGGCGCAGAATGCTCACCAAAGCCCAGACCTTGCGCTACGAGCCGTTGCTAAAGAAAGACGACATCAAAGGCGGAGCGATCTACGCCGAATACCGGACCGACGATGCGCGCCTCACCATGGAGATCATCAAAACCGCCGTCAACCATGGGGCGGTGATCTTGAACTATGCCCGGGTGACGGATTTTATCTATACGAACGAGCAAGTCTCGGGGGTGAAAGTGAAGGATGGATTGTCGGGGGAAACATTTTCCATCCAGGCCAAAGCGGTGGTCAGCGCCGCGGGGCCGTGGGTGGATGAGTTGCGGGAGATCAACAAATCCAAAACCGGAAAACGCCTGCACCTGACCAAGGGCGTCCACATCGTATTGCCCCATCACAAGCTGCCCGTGAAGCAGGCCATCTACTTCGACGTGGACGACGGCCGGATGATCTTTGCCATTCCGCGGGGGAGGATCACCTACGTGGGAACGACAGACACCAACTACGATGGCGACAAAGACCACGTGACCGCCACCCCGGACGATGCCACCTACCTTGTCCAGGGCGTAAACACGACTTTTCCATCGGTAGGCCTATCGGTCGCCGATATTGAATCCAGTTGGGCCGGGTTGAGGCCGTTGATCCATGAAGATGGGAAATCGGCTTCCGAGCTTTCGCGGAAAGACGAGATCTTCGAGTCGCCAACGGGCCTCATTTCTATCGCCGGTGGTAAACTTACGGGCTACCGGAAAATGGCCGAGCGGGTGGTGAACCTGGTCATCAAAAATTACTTTGAAGGACGAAAGCTCAAACCTTGTCGGACCCAGACGCTCCGGTTGTCGGAACACAGTTTCTCGGGTGTCCGCCAGGTACGCGATTTTGTGCGCGAGCTGCAACGCAAACTTGCCCCACATCAATTGCCACCACACACCGCCGCCTACCTGGTGGAGAACTATGGACAGGAAGCCGACACGATCTTCAAACGTTTTGAGACTCAGGCAGCCAGCCAGACGGCAGACCTGGCGCTGTTGAAAGCGGAATTGTGGCATTGCCTGCATTTTGAGATGGTGTGCACCTTAAGCGATTTCCTCGTCCGCCGCACGGGCCTCACGTATTTCGACCTCGGCCGCGTGCTCCAATGGAAGGAAACCATCGCCCGCGAATGCCAGGTCTACTTCAAGTGGGACGACATCCTCCTGGCCGAGCAGTTGGACCAACTCGACGAATTCATCGCATCGCTCAAGAGCTTTCGCTAACCCAAAACACGACGAAAAGTTCATCTTAAATTTAAGATCTGCCCGGCGATAGATTTTCCGATTAGACTCTTAAATTACGGTGGAATAACGATTGTAATCGGGTTGTATGACGAAGACCAGCACGCGCATTGGAGATGAGCATAGTCTCTGGGGAATAGATATGGGGGGCACCAAGATCGAAGGTGTCATTCTGAAATCAGCAAAAGATCCGGAGGTGCTCTATCGCGACCGTCTGCCCACAGAATCCGACAAGGGCTATGACCACATGCTGGGTCAGGTCAAGAAACTGATCGACAAAATGAAGGTCGATGCCAACTTCACGCCCGCCCGCATCGGCTTTGGCACCCCGGGCACCCTCGATCCCAAACGAGGGGTGATGAAGAATTGCAACACCACGGCCATGAACGGCCGTCCCATGAAAACCGATCTCGAAAAGCTGCTGGGTATCCCCATCGAAATGGCCAATGACGCCGATTGCTTTGCGTTGGCCGAAGCTCGCTATGGCGTGGTGAAGGAACAGTTTCCCAACGCCCGCGTGGTGTTCGGGGTGATCATGGGTACCGGCGTGGGCGGTGGCATTGTGATCGACGGCAAACCCATTATCGGCCTGCAGGGCATCGCCGGCGAATGGGGCCACAACTTCCTGGACGAGTCGGGTGGTCCGTGCTACTGCGGCAAGACCGGCTGTGTGGAAAAAGTGATCGCGGGACCCGCTCTTGAAAAATATTATTTCGACGAAACCGGTAACAAAAAGCCCCTCAAAGACATTGTAGCCCTGGCAGAATCGAAAGTGGACCCCACGGCGCAAAAGACCATGTTGCGGCTGGTGGAGTTTTATGGAAAAGCCCTTAGCGTGATCGTGAACATACTCGACCCCGACGTGATCGTCATCGGCGGGGGAGTGGGCAACATCGACTTGCTGTATGACCGGGGGTTGGATGCACTCCGGAAATACGTTTTCAACAATGCGCTCGACACGCCGGTAGTCCGCCCGTTGCTGGGCGACAGTGCGGGGGTGATCGGAGCAGCTTTCCTGGTAAGTTAACTACTTGACAAATATGAAACGAATCGCCGTGCTTGGCCCCATACCCCGCGATCACATCGTGACGCACCAGGGCGACCTTATTCAGAAGTGGGGGTGCGTCACGCATCCCGTCATTGCCCTTTCAACCTTAGCCGGCGACAAGATCGAGATCATCCCCGTGTGCCACGTGCGCCAGGTCGACCTCGACAACGTGAAGGAAGTCTTCGGTGGCTACGAAGGCATCAACACCAAGCACCTCACGACGAAGAACGACCAGGGTGACATCATCAGCCTGAGATTCCTCGACATGAACAACCGCATCGAGCGGCAAACGGGCTTCATGGATCCCATCGTCCCGGCCGATGTGAAGAATCTGCTCAACTGCAAGGTGTTTGTGTTCATCCCCATCAGCGACTACGAGGTTTCGCTCGATACGTTGAAATTCCTAAAAGAAAACAGCAAAGGCACCATCATCTTTGACGCTCACGGCCCCACCACGGCCTGTCTGTTCAACGGCGAGCGCCAGCGCAAATTCTGGATCGACCGCGACCATTGGTTGCCCTATATAGACGTGCTAAAAATGAACCTCGAGGAAGCGCACGCCTCCTGGTTCAAGAAAGAATATGAGACCAGCGACTATTTTGTCGAAAGCGATGAAGTGGATCGCGATGAGCTTGGAAAGTTTGCCGCGCATTGCCTGAACATGGGCGTGAAATGCGTTTACATCACCGTCGATTCCCGCGGCTGCCTGACCTACTACAAAGAGAAAGGAAAGATCGTGGAGCACATGGTCCCTGCCGTGCCCGTGGACAACGTGGTGGACACCACCGGCTGTGGCGACTCCTTTGCCGGCGGCGTAGGCTTCGGGTTGCTGCAAAAGCCCACCGACTATGTGGGCGCGGCCCGCTATGGCAACGCCCTCGGCGCCCTGCGCACGCAGGGGAAAACGTTTGCCGTATTTAAGTCGCTGGAAGACACCAATAAACTCATCCAGGAAACGTACTTTTAGAACCTCATTTTCACACCCATACGATTTATTTAACTGACCCTTTTGATTTTGACTAAGGCTTGCATTTTTGACCTCGATGGTGTTATCGTAGATACAGCGCACTATCATTTCCTGGCCTGGAAACGACTGGCCGATGAACTCGGCATACGGTTTACAGAAGAAGACAACGAACGGCTGAAAGGCGTCAGCCGCATGCAGTCCATGGACATCTTGCTCAGCCTGGGCAACGTATCGCTGAGTCAACACGATAAAGAAACCCTGGCCAATAAAAAGAACACCTGGTTTGTAGATTATGTCGAGCGCATGATGCCCGAAGAGATCTATCCCGGCGTGAAGGCGCTGCTGGAACAGCTTCGCAAGCAAGGCGTTAAGACCGGGCTGGCGTCGAGCAGTAAAAATGCGAGAACCGTTATTCAACGCCTGCACATCGAGTCATACTTCGATGTGGTGGTGGATGGAACGATGATCGTTCACTCGAAACCCGACCCCGAGATCTTTTTGCTGGCCGCCAGCAGACTGGGTGTAGACTCAAAGGATTGCGTCGTGTTCGAAGATGCCGAGGCCGGCGTGGAAGCCGCCCTGGCCGCGGGCATGAAGTGTGTGGGCGTGGGATCGCCCGCGCAACTGGGGAAGGCCCAGCGCGTGATTGAAAAGACCGGACAGTTCAAGCCGGCAGAATTGGAACAACTCTAAGAGGAGCGGAAGCGCCCTCAGTAAACATTTTATAAGACATTAATACCGGCTTAGCTATGAAGGAGTATCTCAAGCACCACGAATGGCAAATCATTGAAGAAGGTCTCGACCCGCATTACAATAAAATTTCGGAAAGCGTATTCAGCATCGGCAATGGCCACATGGGCCAGCGCGCCAATTTTGAAGAAGACTACTCCGGCGAAACCCTGCGCGGAAGCTACGTGGCCGGCGTTTACTATCCAGACAAAACCCGCGTAGGCTGGTGGAAGAACGGCTACCCCGAATACTTCGCCAAAGTATTGAACGCCCCCAACTGGATCGGTATCCGCATCACCATCGACAACCAGAAACTCGACCTGGCCAAGTGCAAGGTAGAAGACTTTAAACGCGTGCTCGACATGAAGGTGGGGTTGTTGTCGCGCAGCTTTGCCGCAACATTGCCCGATGGCAAAAAGGTGCGCGTGGAGTCCAAGCGCTTTTGCAGCATGGCCCACGGCGAGATCGGCGCCATCCGCTATGCCATCACCCCGCTGAATTTCTCGGCAAAGGCCACGCTCTCGATCTATGTCGATGCCGATGTGGTCAACAAAGACTCCAACTACGATGAAAAATTCTGGGAAGAGGTCTACAAAGAAGCTGCCGAAGGAAAGGCCATCGTGACCGCCCAGACCAAGAAAACATTTTTCCACGTCACCACCGGCATGAAATATGTCATCCTGCAGGATGGCAAGAAGGCGGCGTTCGACCGGGTGAACGTGGAGTTGCGTGAGAAATATGCCGGCAACGTGATCCAACTGGATCTGCACGAAGGCAAGGAGTTGGCCATCTATAAATATGCAGCCATTCTCTCCTCCGAGAATCATGCGAAAGACAAAATGGTAGCGGCTTGCGAGCAAGTGCTCACCGAGGCCACCACCAAAGGCTTCGACGCCCTGCTGGAGGCCCACAGCAAAGTGTGGGCCCACAAATGGGACGAGTGCGACATCACCATCGAAGGCGATATCGCTGCGCAGCAAGGTATCCGCTTCAATATTTTTCAATTGACCCAAACCTACACCGGCGACGACGAGCGCCTCAACATCGGCCCCAAAGGGTTTACGGGCGAGAAATATGGTGGAAGCACCTACTGGGATACCGAAGCATACTGCCTGCCTTTTTATCTCGGAACAGCCGAACAGAAAGTAGCCCGCAACCTGCTGGTCTATCGCCACAAACACCTGCAACGCGCCATCGAGAATGCCGGCAAACTCGGCTTCAACAAGGGAGCGGCTTTGTATCCCATGGTGACCATGAACGGGGAGGAGTGTCACAACGAGTGGGAGATCACCTTCGAGGAGATCCACCGCAACGGGGCCATTGCGTTCGCTATTTTTGACTACATCCGCTATACCGGCGACGAAGCCTACCTGGCGGAGTTTGGCCTGGATGTGCTCATCGGCATCTCGCGGTTCTGGTCGCAGCGCATCACCTGGTCGTCGGACAAAAACAAGTTTGTGATGCTGGGTGTGACCGGGCCAAACGAATACGAGAACAATGTCAACAACAACTGGTACACCAATACCATTGCTACCTGGACCCTTGAGTACACGATCGATTCGCTGGAGCAAGTGAAGAAGGCACAAGGTGAGCGTTACACGGCGATCGCAAAGGCCAACAACTTTGACGAAGCCGAGACCACGCGTTGGAAAGAGATTATTTCGAAAATGCATTATCCTGCGGACGAGAAGCGCGGCGTGTTCCTGCAACAGGACGGCTTCCTCGACAAGGAGCTGCTGCGCGTGAGCGACCTGAAACCGGAAGACCGCCCCATCAACCAGAAGTGGTCGTGGGACCGCATTCTGCGTTCGTGTTTTATCAAACAAGCCGACGTGCTGCAAGGGATCTTCCTGTTCGAAGAGCGCTACGACATTGAGACCATCCGCAAGAATTTCGATTTCTACGAACCCATGACCGTGCACGAATCATCGCTGTCGCCTTGCGTACACGTGATCCTCGCGTCGCGGCTGGGCTATAAAGAACGCGCTTATGAATTTTATTTGCGCACGTCGCGCCTCGACCTGGACGATTATAACAATGATACCGAAGACGGCTGCCACATCACCTCGATGGCCGGCACGTGGATGAGTGTGGTGAAAGGTTTTGGGGGTATGACCGTGAAAGACGGCATGCTACAATTCAACCCGTTCACGCCAGACCAATGGAAATCGTATTCATTCCGGTTGGAGTTCCGGGGACGCGTCATAAAAATAAAGATTTCGAAAGACAACGTGGAGACGATCCTGGAATCCGGGTCTCCGTTGGAGATTTGTCTTCACGGCAAGCCGGTAATGTTGAAGCGCTAGAGAAGGAACTTGCACTTTACTAAATTTCCGGCGCGACTTTGTGCCGGAAATTTTAATTGAGAATATCGTTATGGAAACTGTTATGCCCAATGATCGGAACTGGACCCCTGGTGTTAGAGTCCTGTTTAGATTCGTCTTTGTTTATGTTGTGCTCTACACGATCCCGCCTCCCGTAGGGTTTCTGCTTCAATGGAGCGACTATCTTTCCGCATTGCTTTGGAATCCCATCGTAACCTGGGCGGGGCAGCATATTTTTGACAAGGATATTACGGTGCTTCCGAATGGCAGCACTGACACCACGTGGAATTATGTTCAAATATTGGTGATTGCCACCATTGCCACACTTGCCACGATCGTGTGGACGGCGGCCGACTGGAAACGTGCCCACTACGACACACTGTTGCTTTGGTTTATGATACTGGTGCGTGTTTATCTTGGGTTCGTGATGTTGAACTACGGTCTGGCTAAAATCGTTAACATTCAATTTCCTTTTCCCCCGACGGAAACCCTGGCGACACCGGTTGGCCAGTTGTCACCTACGATGCTCATGTGGACGTTCATGGGTTATTCTAAGGCGTATAATTTGTTTGTGGGCAGCGCGGAAGTATTGGGAGCCATGCTACTTTTCTCCCGTCGCACAACGTTGCTGGGGGCACTGATCACCATTGGCGTGATGGCCAACGTTGTGATGTTGAACTTGACCTATGACGTGGCGGTGAAATTGACAGCCATTCACTTGCTGGCCATGGCGATCCTGATTGTTACGCCGCAACTGAATCGGTTGTTTAACTTTTTTATCTTAAACAAAGCCACAGCGCCCGAAGAAGTCAAGCCGTTTTTCACCACTCTCAGGGCCAGACGACTGTATACCCTCGGCAAAATAGCACTCATCCTTTCAACAATCATTCCTTTGGTCAGCCTTGTGAACACCGTGCGGGCCGTGGTCGCTGCCCAAAGGGCTGAAGAGACCGAGGTGTACGATGTCGAGGAACAAAAATTCAATGGCGTGACAATCCCTGAGCAGGAGGTTACCCGGCGCTGGAAAAAATTGTTGATACAAAACAAGGTCTGTAACCTACAATACATGGATGGCGCCAAGGTCCGGTGGAATTTTTCCTACGACACCCTCGCCAAGACCGTGAACCTCATCAGCCTCGACTCCGGAACCGCATATCGTTTTCAATATGCCACCCTAAGCGACAATTTCTACTTGCTGAAAGGAAAACTTGACGAAGACTCCATCCAAATTGCCCTGCGGAAAAACAACGGGCACTTTGCCCTGGTGGACCACAAATCTCACTGGGTCCAGGAATATTTTGGACAGTAACGAAAGGCAGTCTTACTTTTATAAAATTTCCAGGCGCATTTCGTGTCGGAAATTTTTATATTTTAAACGCTATGGAAACGACAATACCCGCCCCGGCATCGTGGCCAACCGCCACTAAAATTCTCTTCCGGTTTTTCTTTGTCTATCTCCTGTGCTATGTGCCAGCCTCCTGGTGGGTCGAGTTCTCGTCCTTCTCACCCTGGAATGCTATCGTGATCTTTGCGGGTCATCACATTTTCAACATCGACATCACCGTGATGCCCAATGGCAGCGGCGACACCACCTGGAACTTTGTGCAGTTGGTCGTGATTGGATCGGTCTCGCTGCTGGTCACGGTGGTGTGGACATTGATCGATCGGAAACGTGCCAACTATGAGACGCTGTTGTTTTGGTTTTTGATCTTCTTGCGCTATTTCCTTGCGTACATGATGCTTGTCTACGGTCTGGCCAAGGTCTTCAAAACGCAGTTTCCATTCCTGTCGCTGGAACGGTTGGCGACACCCCTGGGACAATTTTCGCCGATGGGTCTTTTGTGGGCCTTCATGGGCTATTCCAAAACCTACAATTTGTTTGCCGGCGGCGCCGAGATATTGGCGGGTAGCTTGCTTTTCTTTCGGCGGACCACCTTGCTGGGCGCATTGATCAGTATCGCGATCATGATCAACATTCTGATGTTGAACTTCAGCTACGACGTCCCCGTGAAATTGTTCTCTGCGCATCTGCTGGCCGTCGCCGTCGTGATTATTGCGCCACAACTCAAAAGGTTGATCTCATTTTTTATTTTGAACCGGGCCACAGCACCTGAAAATATCCGGCCAGCGATCGCCCATCCCAAAGCCAGGGTGTTCTATGGCATTGGGAAAGCCATCATCATCCTGGTAATTGTCGAACAATTGATGGTTTCAGGTTTGAAAAGAGAAGCGGAGGTAGCTGCATTTTTCCCTGAGCGCTTTGACACCTATGAGATCGTAGAACACAAGACCAATGGTGTTACCGTGCCAGAAGACGATAAAACGCGCCGCTGGCAAAAACTTTATGTCATGGGAGCAGACAAATGCAACCTTCAATACATGGACGGGGCCACCCTCCGCTGGAACTTTGCTACCGATACCGTTGCCCGTACCATGGTCCTCACCAGCCCCGATTCCGGTACGGTCTACCATTTTCAATATGTCATCGGTAACGACAATCTCTATAGCTTAAAAGGAAAATTGAGCGAAGATTCCATTCAGATCGCTATGCGCAAGAACCCCGATGAATTTCCCTTGATAACGCGTGGGTTCCACTGGATCAACGAATACCCTTACGGTCGCTAAACCCAAAGCCGACTCCAATATTTTTCTTACCTTTGCGTTAATTGTCCTGTAAGTTAATCGTCATGCCCCCCCGTTATTATCTCCTCCCATGTTTGCTGTTGCTCATTGGAAGCCTTTTTGCTTTTGACAGCCACGCTCAACTCACTGAAACGTTTAAGCCTGTTCCCACCTACGACGGAACCAACACCCGTCTCATCGACGACCTGCAACAGCAGTTTGACGATGAGATGAAACGGATGGGATCGCGGAAAACAGCTGGTATAGCAACGCTTTATGGCAGGAATACAAAGTACCTCGTCAGTCTGGTTAGGGCCAGTAGGATCGTCAAAGACGAAGAGATGCGGGCTTTTGTGGATACCATATTTAATGATCTGAAAAGGCACACAAAGCTGCGCTCTACACCGCGGCGGGTACTCATTGCGAAGTTGTCGTCCAGCAATGCCACCTGCATGGGCGAGGGCACGTTTTTGCTCACCACCGGTTTATTGGGCCGGATCGACAACGAAAGTCAGCTGGCCTTTACATTAGCCCATGAGATCGCACACTATGAATTGGGGCATATCCGGGAAGCCATCGAAAAGATGGCCCGGGAAAAGTATGAACGGAAGATAAAGCAAGGCATGACAAAGATCCTCACCGACGACGACGCAGATGGAGGTGACGTAGATTCCGTGCGCAAAATTGTCTATGACATGACCCGGTTTAGCCGCGTACACGAGCGGGAGGCCGACTCGCTGGGGTTGATCATCGCCCGTCAGGCTGGCTACAATACGGAAGAGAGTATTTCGCTGCTTTCAATCCTGGATTCCCTGGACTACACAAAACATAAATTGGGTTTTGCCTTGTTTGATGAATTCCAGTTCTCAAAATACCCCTTCGAGGACCGCTGGCTAAAACCCCGTATGAGCCTGTACACCACCCGTCGTGAAAACGTCCTCTTTTTCTCGCGCGACTCCCTCCGTACACACCCCGACATTACCCGACGCCAGGAGTGGCTTCGAAAGAAACTAGCACCCGACGATAGCCCTTTCAATAAACGGCCGACGCCGTATGTCAATGAGATCATCTCGCTGGCGCAATTCGAGGACCTGCACGTTGCCTACAAACTCCAGCGATTCGACTATGCGATGTTGATGGCCCTTCAATTGAAAGTCGACTATCCTCAAAATACCTATCTCACGTCCATGATCAGCAAAATATTTATTGATCTCCACGCCCTAAAGGGGGTCTACAATGATCAGACGTTCCGGCTGGGATATGTTTCTTACTATGGAGATGAATTGAAATTGATCAACGCTTTTCAATTTAACCTGAGCCAGGAAGAAGTAGGGGAGATCGCTTTCAATTTTCTGAACAACCAGAAGAATTTTAATGCCACCGACCCGGAGCATTACTACCTGTTGTGGAAGATTTGCGAATTGACAAAACGCGAGACCGTTCAGGCCCGTGTCAAAGAAAGCTTCGTCAAGAATTTTGACAAAGCAAAAAACCGGCGCTACTACGACCTGATGCGATAAGAATTGCCGGCCTAAGCACGTTCCGGCAAGAACACTTCCGCCATCATACACCGCGCGCTTCCTCCGCCATTTCTTTCTATGGTATCGAGACTGGAGTGAAGAATAGGGTTGTATTGCTCAATGATCTCCACTTGTTCGGAGGTCAGCGCTTTATAGGCCTGCGACGACATGATCAGAAATGTATCGCCATTCGCATTGTTCACCTGCAGCATATTGCCCGCAAAATGATTCATCTGATCCAGTGTAATGGCGATGATCGCTTTGTTTGTTTTGGTGATGCAGGCGACCGTCGCCTTTCGCTCGGCGGCATCGGCGATGGAATTGAGGCAGATGATGACATAGCGATCGGCCACGCACATCATCACGTTGGTGTGATAGATGGGGAAGCCGTTGGCGTCGTTGGCGGTAAAGGCTTGGGCCGTATACCCCAGGCGGGCGCAAAAATCATTCAATACTTTTGCATCGGTTCGCTGCGACAAACAGGCATAGGCGATCTTGTTCTCCCTGTCCAACACCATGCTTCCCGTGCCTTCCAAAAAGACGTTGCTGTTTTCGTAAGCAGAAAGGTCGATGCGATGCTTTATACTGAAATGTTTTTCCAGCGTCTCCAATACATGGGGCTTCCGTTCCTGGCGGCGATTGGCGGCATACATCGGGTAGAGCACAATGCTGCCATCGTCGTGAAAGGAGATCCAGTTGTTGGGGAAAATAGAATCGGGTGTGTGCGGCGCCGCCGTATCGTTCACCACCGTCACATCCACGCCTTTTTTTTGAAGTAAGCTCACAAAGTTGTCGAACTCTTTCAGGGCGAGCTCCTGCGCATTGGTGTCTTTCGTGGATTGAAAAGCATTGTTCACCGCCGTCTGCGCATTGAAGGCAAACTGCACGGGGCGGATCATCAATAAGTGGGAAGTCGTTTGACGGCTCATCTTCAAAGAAGGTTAGTTGATTTCATCCCGCAGCAAGGGCAGGCTCATACAGTGAAAACCTCCACGCGCACGCGACAGTTCCGCCGAAGGCATCAGGATCACCGTATCTTTCAGATCTTCCACGCGCACTTTGCCAGCCTCCAGCTCGTTCAGCAGGTCGTGTACGTGAACCACATTAAAACCTTGTGCTGTAAAGGCTTCGGTGGTCTTGTCGTTTCGATCATATCCCAGCACAACGCCTTCTTTCAATACCAACACGTTACACGAGTCCGTCCATTGTTCGCGAACATCATAGGGGAATTCGCTGTTGCCGGAATAAATGAATGCCGTCTTCTCAGGGCTCTTCAGGTCCACTTCGCTGATGTTGATCAGCAAGTCTTCCAGCGTCTCGAAATATACGGGGCGTTCCAGGTCGTGGCGGTTGAATTGCACGATCTTGATGGGGTCATCTTTTTTCTTGCTTTCCAAAATGCGTTCCACCGGGTCGGCATCTTCTTTCTTGATGCTCTTCCGCGAGAAGTTGCCCAGCATCACCCACGTGTTTCGTTTCACCTGGGTGAACACGGTGTCGATGTGCATGTAGTCGCGTTTTTTGGGAATGCGAACCACCGTCACTTTGTCCACCAGCTTGCGTTCGAACATGAGGTTCACCACCTGGTGGGCGGCTTCCACCGTGGTGCGTTCGCTCACGCCCACCAGCAAATGATTTGTGCTCACCATCATCACGTCGCCGCCTTCCAGGGTCACTTTTTTGTCGTCGCTTTCTTTGGGCATCAGGAAGTGGTGCGACGTGTCTTCGATCTCGATGATCTTGTTTTCGAAGGAGGCAAACAACGGATGGTTGAAGAAAATATATTTGGTGAGCAAGGCTTCCCGCGTCCTTGCTTTTTTCGCCGGGCGGTTCAACAAGATGTGATCGTTGACCACCACACCGATGTCGCGCGTAAATATAAAATTGGGGATGGGGGCGAAGAGCATGCGCCCGTCCAGCAGCGTGCCGCTGATGAGCACTTTGGAAAGCTCCACGTGGTCCAGGGCAAAGAGTTTGCTTTGCGTTTCGTAGGAGCAGAACTCAATGGCGCATACCGACGCCACCAGTTTCAATTTGATGGTGTTGTCTTTCAGGATGTCGGCCAGGAGCCATTGCAGCTCGATCACCTTTTCGGAACGGTGAAAGCCGTCGTCGTCGGGCTTGTAGAAATTCCGGTTGTTTTCGGGGGCATCGATTTGCTTGAGCTTGCCGGCGATCTTTTCGGGATCGAGGAAGTAGAGCAGGATGCGCGTGTAGTAGTCGTATTCTTTTTTGCGGATGGTGTCCAGGTGCACGATGTCTTCAAACAACCAATCCTGTGCTTTGGAGGGCACCACTTTCCCCAAACTGCTATCGGGACTATGCACCAGAAGCTTTCTCAGGGTTCCAATCTCGGAGGTGACGTGCATTGATTTTTGGGCCATAAAACGAATAAAGGCCCCAAGGAACAAACGCCATTTTTAATTTACAAATCCCCTCGCCACTTTCCCCAGCAATGTGGGTTTAAACCGTTTAAACCTTGATTAATTTTCCCTGCAATAAAAAGCCAGCCGAACCTTGTATGCGATAGTGATACAATCCGGCATTCAACCGCCGGGTGTCGAGCTCAAGGCGTCCCCCTTCCGGCGCGAGGGTTTCGTCCACCGACACGGCTGCACCCTGATCGTTCAGCAACTCCACCCGAAGGCTATGTTGCGCAGGAGGGAGGTTGTCGATGATGATACTTTTCTCAAAAGGGTTGGGATAGATGTTCACGCCATACTGTTCATCGGCAATGCCCGTCACAGGATCGTTGCCACTGTCTCCTTCGTCGGTATCAGAATGTATCAGCATGGCATCCTGCAAGATCAACTGCACCCACAGCGAATACATGAGCCCAGAAGGATGCAACCCATCCGGCGCCACAAGGTCAGGGTCCACCAGACCCCTTCGGGATATTTCCGTGATGTTAAAATAGGGGACACCCAGCTTTTGCGCGATGGACTTATTCACGGCATTGAAGGCATCGATCCCCACACTGATCGTCGCCTGTTTGTCTTTCCCAAAAGGCGTGTATCCATAGTCGGGAATAGAAACCACAAACACATGCGACTTCTTCCCACCCGCCAACCGGATGGCCGTGTTCAACAATTCCTCAAACTCCGGCGCATAGCTCTCCACCGTTTTTCCCTGGTAATAATTATTCACCCCGATCAGCAACGAAACAAGCGTGTAGTCGCTCGTAAGCTTCGCGGCCGCAACAGCTTCTTTCAGATTGTC
>CBIHQM010000061.1:0-20575 GCA_966211885.1 uncultured Chryseolinea sp. | reverse complement strand
GGTGATGCCTTTATCGGTCAGGAATTTTCTGACTTTTTTTTGTTTGATCTTTTGGAGATCGATAAACGTGGCGGTCGGAGTCATGGTCGATGCAAAAAACCGGGGTGTAGCGATGCCGGCGGCGACAAATTACATCTTTTCAAAGTTGTTTTTGCGTTGTCTTATAAACTGCTTTTTTCAGAGTTTCGGCGGCTTCCTTTCCGGGTTGCCGGGCACGGAACTTTTTGGTGCGGGGCACGATTTGCGCCCTAGTTTGACACTCACTATCTTCCGCCCCCGGTTGGTGGTGTAACGGACTATGGAAGAACAACTCAGGAAGCTCAGACGCAGTATTCGCTATTATTATATTCTGGGGCTACGCAAAGCCCGGCCGCTGCTGCATGTGTTGCGTGTGCAATACGAGCGGGTCCGCGAATACTACAGAACCCATCCCCGCGCCCGTAAATGGACCCTCATTTTGGGACCGCCGTTTGGCGCCGTGTTCCTGCTTTTCCTGGTCGTGTGGATCGAAACCCCCAGCAACAAAGAACTCCGTAACATCCAAAACCAACAGGCCTCCGAAGTCTATAGCGCCGACAGCGTGCTGCTGGGACGATACTATATCCAGGATCGTACGGAAGTGAAATACGCCGACATTTCTCCCATGGTATTCGACGCCCTCATCGCCACCGAAGACGTGCGTTTTTATGAACACGAAGGCGTGGACTTTATCAGCCTGGGCCGCGTACTGATAAAATCCATTTTGCAACAAGACGAATCTTCTGGGGGCGGCAGCACCATCACGCAACAGCTCTCCAAGAATCTTTATCCGCGAAAGCGCTATTGGATGCTTTCCATGGTGATCAACAAATTGCGCGAAGCCATCACGGCCCGCCGTTTGGAGGGCATCTATTCTAAACAGGAGCTAATCACCTTATATCTCAACACGATCCCGTTTGCCGACAACACCTTTGGCATACAGGCTGCTGCGCAACGCTTCTACTCCACCACGGCAAAAAATCTGACCCTTGACCAGGCCGCTGTGCTGGTGGGTATGTTAAAAGCCACTACCTATTATAATCCACGCACCTACCCCGACCGCGCTTTCAACCGGCGCAATGTTGTGTTGAGCCAGATGGTGAAGTACAATTTTATTACAGAACACAAATCCGATTCGCTGCAGGTGCTGCCCATCGAATTGAAGTACAACAAGATCTCGCATCACCAGGGGCTGGCGCCTTATTTTCGTGAATATCTGAAAGCTGAATTGCTCACGTGGTGCAAGAACAACACCAAGGAAGACGGCTCCAACTATAATCTCTACACCGACGGCTTGAAGATCTACACCACGCTCGACTCGAAGTTGCAAGACTATGCCGAGAAGGCCGTGACTCAACAGATGGCCGATGTGCAAAAACAATTCTTCGATCACTGGGGAAAAGAAAAACCCTGGAAAGGAAAAGAAGAGGTGGTGACCGAAGCCATCCATCGCTCGGCGCGCTACCGCCAATTGAAGTCGCGCGACCTGTCGGAAAAGGAGATCATGAAGATCCTGAAAAAGCCGATCCCCATGCGCGTGTTCACCTGGAAAGGCGAAGAGGATGCGGAGATCAGCCCGATCGACTCCATTAAGCACCATTTGCAATATCTCAACGCCGGTTTCCTGGCCATGGAACCTGAGACCGGAAAAGTGAAGGCCTGGGTCGGTGGCATTGAACACGACTTCTTTCAATACGACCACGTCAAGGCCTCCACCAAGCGGCAGGTCGGCTCCACATTCAAACCCATTGTCTATGCCATGGCCATCGAGAAGGGCGTGCCGCCGTGCGACTTGATTTCGGCTGGTCAGCAAACCTACATCGATAAAGAAGGTGAAAAGTGGACGCCGCGCAATTCCCAAAACGACTACCAGGTGGAGTATACCATGCGGGGTGCGTTGGCTTATTCGGTCAATACGGTAGCCGTGAAGTTGATCCAACTCGCGGGGGTTGACAACACCATTGCGTTGGCGCGCAAGATGGGTGTCAACAGCGAGATGCCCGATGTGCCTTCGATCGCGCTGGGGTCTTCTTCTATTTCTTTGATCGAGATGACGGGAGCGTATTCGTGTATCGCCAATGAAGGCGTGGCGAATTTTCCGTATTATATCACGGGTGTTCGCGACCTGGAAGGAAAAGTGTATACTGATTTTAAACCCGAAGGCACCGGCAAGCGGGCCTTGTCGAAAGAGACCGCACAACTGGTTACCCGCATGATGCAGACCGTAGTGCACGAGGGCACGGCTTCTCGGCTTCGCTGGCGTTATGGGATCTACAACGATGTGGCGGGTAAAACCGGTACAACCCAATCCAACGCCGACGGCTGGTTCATCGCCATGACCCCGCACCTGGTGATGGGCACCTGGGTAGGTGCCGACGATCCACGCATTCGCTTCCGTTATACCGAACTGGGCCAGGGCTCCAACACCGCCCTGCCAATGGTGGGCTATTTTATGAAACACATCAACCAGGATCCGGCATTCAAAAATCTTTCCGACGCCAAGTTCAAAACCCTTCCGCCGGTGTTGCAACGTGAGTTGGATTGCGACTTGTATGAATTGAGTGATACGCTGGTAGCGCAGATCAAGCGCAAGGTCATGCAACGCGATTCGCTGATTGCCGCCGACACTTCCAAGGCGCCACCGAATGAAACTTTTCTCGAAACGTTATATAAGCGCAAGCTCAAAATACAGCGCGCTAGTCAGCCGGACACGACCAATATAAACCCGTTGAAGGTTCTGGGCGGATAGCGATGTGCGTTACGGGTTGAGTTGAGCAGCCTTTGCTTTTTCTTCAGCTTTCTTTTGTTTACGGAAATAGCCTCGCAGCAGGAAGTTGTGTTTCAATGCTTCCATGTTCGCATCCAGCTTTACCGACGCCGACTCGGCATTTCCTAATGTGGCCCGGAGTTTATTGGCAAAGGCGGTGTCGGCCAGCAGCACGCCGATGGCGTTGTCGTTGCTGTTGATCTTGGAGATGACCGCTTTCAGATCTTCCGACATTTGTTTGGAATTCTTTCCCACTTCGGCCACGTTGTTGAGCGCCTTTTCGAAGGTGACGGCGTAGGAGGTGTCCTCGATGAGCTTCGTGACCAGGCCATCGCCATTCTTGATTTCACTCAGCATCACTTGCAGGTCGGCCGTAGCGCGATTGGTATTTTCACCGGCATTTTTCAAAGACACTACAGCTTGACGGATGTCGTTCGAAAGCGGGCCATCTTGCAGTAAATCGCCGACGATGCCCTCGCCTTTCTTTAGTTTAGCCGTGATGATCTTAAGGTCTTCGGTGAGGGAGCGTGTATTGGAACCCACGTCTTTGGCAATGTTGATGAGTTCCTGGGTGTCGGTGGGTGAAAGTGAATTGATGGTGTCGTTGTCCTGGATGACCTGTTTGTCGGTGCCCGTGCGGATGACTACGATCTTGTTGCCCACCAGGCCGTCGGAGCCGATGAAGGCGGTGGCGTCTTTTTTGATGAATTCGTTTTGCTTGTCGCGCAGGGAGAGGGCTACAATAACCTTTCCTTCCGAAACGATCTGCACGTGTTTCACCGTTCCGATCTTCACGCCGGAGAGCCACACTTTGTCACCTTCCTTCAGGCCCTCAATATTTTTGAAGACCGCCGAGATGGTGAAGGTCTTGTTGAAGAAGGTGTTCTCCCTTCCGATATAAAACAGGATGATGACGAACAGGAGGAGGCCCCCGAGTACAAAGGCACCCAGCTTTATGTTTTGTTTCACTTCATTGGTTTCCATAGCAGGTGTTTTTTAATAGTTAAAGAATGGTTGCAGATCGGGAGCGTTTTGCTTTTTCAGTTCATCGAAGGTCCCTCCCACTTTATTGCGACCGTCGAACAACCCCACGATGCGGTCGGACGTTTGGCGGGCACAACTGATGTCGTGGGTGATGATGATGGAGGAGGTGTTGTACTTGTCCCTTACCCGCAGGATCAACTCGTTGATCTCGCCCGAGGTGACGGGGTCCAGTCCGGCGGTGGGTTCATCATACAACATGATCTTTGGGTTTAGGATGAGCGTGCGGGCAATGCCAATGCGTTTTCTCATCCCGCCCGAAAGTTCAGCCGGGTTCATATCGCGGGCCGATTCGAGGCCTACGTCTTGCAACGCCGACATCACTTTTTCATTTAGCTCCTTACGATCATAAATACCCAGGTTTCGTTTGAGCGGGAACTCCAGGTTCTCGCGCACCGACATGGAATCGTACAGGGCGCTGAGTTGAAAAGAGAATCCGATCTGGAGTCGCAGTTCGTTCAATTCTTTGTTGGACAGCTTGGGGACATCGTAGCCCAATACGTTTATCGAGCCGGAATCGGGCTTGAGCAAACCCACCATAATTTTGATGGCGACGGATTTTCCACTTCCCGACTTGCCGAGGATGACGAGGTTTTCTCTTTCAAAAAGTTGGAGATTGAAATCGGTGAGCACGTCGCGGTCGCCGAAGCTTTTATGAACGTGCTGCATCTCGACCACTACCTTGCCACGGGTATCGGGTTTAGGATCTATGATGGTGTCGGTTTGAGGTCTCATTGGGCGCGGAATAAGGTTAGGACTTGCAACGAGACTAAGTCGATCACAAAAATAAAGATCATGGAAATCACCACGGCTGTGTTGGCCGCCTTACCCACACCCGTTGTTCCTTTTTCGGAATGATAGCCTGCGTAACTTCCCACAATGCCAATGGCAAACCCGAAGAAAGCTGATTTGACGAGCGACGAAAAGATGTCGAGATACGTAACGACGGCCGACACCTCGTTGAGGAAGAGCGTGAAACTTGTCTTGTTGATGGCATGCACCATGACAAAAGAGCCCATCAGGGCCACGATGTCTGCAAAGATCACCAGTAAGGGTAGCATGAGGGTGGTCGCCAGCACACGGCTCACCACCAGGTAGGCATAGGGTCGGGTGCCGGAAACTTCCATGGCGTCGATCTGTTCCGACACTTGCATGCTGGCCAACTCGGCCCCGATGTTAGAGCCCAGTTTGCCCGCGCATATCAATCCCGTGATGAGCGGCCCCAGCGAGCGCACCACCGCCTGCGACACCAGCGACGGCAACCACGACTCGGCACCAAACGACGCCAGCGATGGCCGTGACTGTTTGGTGAACACGATGCCCGCCAGGAAAGAAGTGAATACAATCAGGAACAGCGACCGGTTTCCCAACAGGAAACATTGCCGCAGGGTTTCCTTCACCTCGAAGGGAGGATAAAAAGCCTCTTTGAAAAATCTTTTTATAAACCTGAAGACCTCGGCCAGGGCAATAAGAAATTTTCTGAATTTCATTCACATCTGTGTTACGTGAAGAGACTCAGAGAAATAATGTGCCAGATGATTATCCGGCCTGTCGTTCTCTTAAAACGGCTATTTCACGCATTCATCGGATGGAAACTCGTTATGACTGTGGAGATTGTTCCACACTATCTTTGGGAGGCGATTTCCTTTTTCTCTTGGCCGTGTGGACGCGCAAAGCGTCATCGATGGAGTGCGAACCGTAAAGGTCCTTTTCCTTTTCGGCCAATACCGACAGCTGGATGTAAAATTTCTTCAGCACCTGCAGTTCGTCTTCCGTGAGATCTTCGACATCCACGAGCCGGTTGCTGGCATTTTCCTGTGAAGCAATCAGTTCGTTGAGCTTCAATTGCAAGGCCATGGTGTCGCGGTTTTGCGATTGTTGGATGACAAACACCATGAGGAAGGTGATGATGGTGGTGCCGGTGTTGATGACCAACTGCCAGGTGTCGGAATATTTAAAGATGGGCCCGGTGATACCCCAAACCACGATCACACAAAACGCCGTAATAAACGCGGCGGGGCGACCGGCAGCGCGGGTCACATATTTTGAGATCTTGTCAAAGAGCTTCACTGATTTGGCAGGAGGCTTAGGAGCGATTTCTTGAGGTAGTTTCTTGTCGTCGCTGGAAGGCGTTGTTGAGTTCATATAAACAGTGGTTATTTCCGGTTTGTTGCCAAATTACTGAGCATTGTGGAGAAATCCTTACCGTCTTTCCCCGTACTACACTTTCCGTAAAATACGCATCAATACTTTTTCATCCGGTGTGAGATCCATCAGCCCGTCGCAGGCTTCGATGTCTTCGAGTTGGGAAAGATATTTTTGCAAGCCGTGATCTTCGTAGAGCGCGATGATCTGTGGGTGCACATAATATTTGCGGCAGACGGTGCGGGTGTTGCCCAATTTGGCGCTCACCTCATCCAGGGCCAGCAGGACATTTCTCCGGGTTTCGGCTGGCGTCAGGGCCTCTCCTAGCGATTTGAAGGAATTCAACATCGCCAGCGTTCCTGCCCAGGTGCGAAAATCTTTGGCCGAAAAATCATTTCCGGAGGCCTCTTTGATATAGTTGTTGATCATGCCCGAATCGATGGTGCAACGAATGCCTTCGTCGTTGATGTATTGAAACAATTCCTTTCCGGGAATGTCGCGGCAGGCCTTGACGATGCGGGCAAGGCGTTTGCTTTTCAGGGTCACCGAGTGATAGATCCCCTTCTTTCCTTTGAACGAAAATTTGAGCGTCGCACCCGTAATGTTCACGTGACCATCCTTGAGGGTTGTCAATCCATAGGACCCGTATAATTTTTCATATTCATTGTTGCCGACACGAATAAACGTACGCTCCATGAGGCTCACCACCGTGGCCAGCACTTTTTCCTTGGTGAGGGTGGAGACACAAATATCGCGCTCGATCCGTTGACGCAGGGCGGGTAATGCTTTTCCAAATTCAAGGAGGCGATGGAACTTGGTCTGGCTTCGGATGGTGCTCCATTGGGCGTGGTACTTGTATTGTTTCCGCCCGCGCACATCATAGCCTGTAGCTTGTATATGTCCGTTTTCTTGCGCGCAGATCCACACCTTTGTCCATGCCGGTGGAATGGCCAGTTTGCGGATGCGCTGCAACGTGTCTTTGTCTCTCACCGGTCGGGCGTTCTGCAGATAGCAGAAACCCGTTCCTTTCTTTTGTCTGCGGATGCCCGGCAGCGTGTCGCTCACATAGCGCAAACTGGCTACGGCAGCGGCACGCTTGTAGTCGCGGTGCATTTTGATAGACTCGGTGCGTGTGATGGCGATGGGCACAACTTGCAGCATGGGTCAGGCGTTTGTGCTACCGGAATGTGCGCCCGACATGAGTACGAAAAGCAAGGTGACACTCAGGATACAGGAGGCGTTCAACAGCGCGATCCAATCGTTGTGAAGACAGGCGTACACCATCCGGTGAAAGGTGATAACCGGAGGTTCTGTGTGGCGTTGTAAACTCTTCACAGCAGGGACGGGCAAATTTTGGACGAACCGTATCATGGGCGATCTTCCTCGTCGGCTATTTTCTTAAGTTTTTCTTGATATGGTTGTGCATGTCTTCGACTTCGCGAATGAAGTTCGACTGCTTGGCGTCGGCATAAGCCCCGTAGGAGTCGATGAGCAAGCCTTTCACGCCATCGTTGGTTTCGATGAAGTAGACCACCGCATTGTCGTCCGTGTTGGAATAGCCTTCGAACCGGTGAAAATTGGCGATGGATATTTCCTGTGGCGTATAGAATTTTTCTTCCTTGCCGCTGGTCAGACCCTCCGACACAACTTTAAAATTTTCGGTATATCCATCCTGGATTGCCTTGTTGGTCACTTCCAGTAGTGTAGGCATTTGCAGGGTGGCGTTTTCTTGATCCTTTTTCATGGGGAATGATGTTTTGGTTTTTGGTGGAGGTCTATAAAAAATCCTGCCAGGAAAAAACGGAAAAAACACACGATTTCAACCACCTCCACGCGATGGCGTGTGGCAGAGTTTCCCCAAAGCGCGTCAAATGCTATCGGGTCTACACACCAGAGGACCTGTCTTATTCAAAATGGTGTTAGTGTTGCGGGATACCCATAAAAAAAAAGAAGTCACCCTCCCGGATGACTTCTTGCTTCAGCAAAGAGAATATTTTTTTTCTACTCTACCTCTTCTTCTTCCAATTCAGCGGCAAGCTGATTTATCTTTCCAGCCAGCTTGGTCAGCTTCAAATCGGTTTGCGCCTCCTCGTCTTTTGTTTCCTCCAGCAATTGGGCGCATTGGATTTTGCCCAGCACGTTGGCCATTGTGCGGAGGGTACCGTAGGCGGAGATCTCATAGTGCTCGACCTTTTGTGCGGCGGCGATGAGGGCGGCGTCGCGGGCGTGGCCGTCGTCATATTCTTCGATAGCCTCCTCACCTTCTTCCACCAGGCCTTCCATGGCTTCACATTTTTTGGCTATGGCCTTTTTTTCAAGGAGCTCAAAACATTTTTCGAGCCTGGTCACCTGCATCCGCGTTTCGTCCAGGTGTGTGTTGAAGGCGTCTCTCAGCTCGTCGTTAAATGCTGCCCGGGCCATTTTTGGCAAGGCTTTGATGAGATGCTTCTCGGCCCAGTAAATATCTCTCAGTTGATCTTCGAAAATATCTTCCAGGTTCTCCTTGGAAGATTTGATCTCTTTCTTTCTGGCCGGTGCGCGTTTCAAGGAAACGGCTGCCTTCGATTTTGTTGTGGTTCTCATGAGCATTTCTTTTTGAAGTTTACAAAAATTGTCTTCACCAATAGGATACCCTCTGCCCGCGCAGATTGTTTCGGGATGTTTGCTTTTTTTTGTACGAAGCCACGCTTTGCAGCATGGCTACATCGCCACGTCATTGAAAGTATCGCTGCCTGTCAAACCTGCAGCTTGCCGTGCATGGCTTTGGCGCCTATGGTTTCTTCACGGCCCATGAGCCATTGGTTTTGCAACACTTTGTCCTCGTTGCTCACCCAATACTCTACCTCCAGTGGCCGCACCACCAGCAGTGCGATCGCCGGATCTTCCAGGCCATGCGGGAACCACGCCTTGATGTAGGGATTAAAAAGTTCTTTCATCTTGCCCTTGTTCGTACTCAGGTGAGCGGCCCCCGAAATATGCAGATACGTGCTTTCGCTCTCGCACGAATAGGTGAGTTGAATGGCCGGATGCTTTTTGAGCTGTTCCATCCTTTCCGAATCGACCGACGTGAAGAACCAAACGTTTCCCGAATCATCCACGTCGACGTGCGACATGGGACGGAAACGCAGCGGCGTATCCTCGTCTTCCCAGCAGCCCAGCATGCCGACGCGGCACTTGGCCACCAGCGCTTTCAATTTCTCGATGTTGCTTTCCATAATGCTTTGACTATTATATTCTATCTTCCAAACCTGAAATATTCCAAAAATCGGTTAGGTCTTCCTGCCAGGGCATCGGAGATCATCTGCATGCCCATCACGCTAAACGTAATGCCGTTGCCTCCAAAGCCCAGCACAAAATAACTCTGCGGAAAATCGGGGTGCTCGCCGATGTAGGGCAGTGCGTCTTTGGTCACACCGAATGTTCCTGCCCAGCTAAAATCGGGAATGAAGGGCACGCCAGGCATTAAATAACCAAACTGCTCCATCAACACACGCTCTTTCTTTTCGATTAGCCGGTCGCGACGATCAGGATCCTTGAACGGTTCGTCGGCGCCACCTACCAGGATGCGGTTATCGGGTGTGCTGCGGACATAGAGATAGGGATTGTCTGTGTTCCAAAGCACAGTGTCGTTCAATATAGCCGGCAGGCTATCCAATGGCTCGCTAATACAGGCATAGGTGCTGATGAGGTCCGCCACTTTATCTTTTAAGATCTCATGACTTTCATAGCCTGTGGCATAGATCACATGCTGGGTGGTGATCACATGATCATTATCGGTGCTCACAAAGTTCTTGCGTAGATCGAACTTCACCTTCGTTACTTCTGTATGATCGTAGACCTCCAGATGTAAATGCTCAACCGCATAGGTCAACAAACCGTGGGCGAGGCTATAGCCGTCGACACAGGCTGCATCTTCGGAAAGAATAGCGCCTTCGCCTTGAATGTCAAAATCTTCTTTCAATTCTTCGCCGCTCATCCATCGCACCTTTATCTTTGCTTCCGAGCGATGTCTGCATTCTTCCAGCAGCCACTTCGCATGCTTTTTTGAGTGTGCTATGTACAAGCTCTTCTGTTTTTCAAAGTCACAGTTGATGCCGATCTCATCCACCAAATGTCCCAGCTGCTCGATAGCCGCGATACCTTGCCGGTAACTTTCTATGGCCACGGCGTCGCCGACTTTTTTCTTGAGGGAATACAGGGGTTCATCGATCTCATATTGCAAGAGGGAGGTCGTGGCGCTGGTGCTGCCCTGGGATACGTCGCGCTTGTCGATGAGCACGGTCCGATATCCTTCGCTGGCCACTTGGTAGGCTAAGAGGGCGCCGGTTATGCCGCCACCCATCACCAGCACATCGCAGGAAATATCTTTTCGCAACGATGGGTAGGCATGAAGGATGCCGTTCTTCAATAGCCAGTAGGGCTCCTTCGATCGTAGTCTCATCGTTGTTATGTTTCAATATCCGTCAACCTATAGGGGAAGCGCTATGCGTTTTGCATAGCGCTTCCCTTTTATATAATTAGAGTACTGGTGTTACTCACCCAACTGGCCGTTCTTCGCCAGCTTCTTCATCTCCTTGTTGGCATAGATGGCCACTTCTACTCTGCGGTTGGATTGTCGTCCCGCCTCTGTGTCGTTGGAACCAAGGGGTTGTTTCTCGCCGTATCCTTTCGTGGTGATGCGGGTGGCTTTCACGCCCTGTTGCTCGAGATATCCTTCCACCGCATTCGCACGACGTTCGGAAAGGGCTTGATTGTAGGCATCCTCGCCAGTGTTGTCGGTGTGGCCTTCGATGAGGATGTCGGTGTCATCATACTTATTGAGCGTTTGGGCAAGGTTGGTGAGATTTGTTTTCGTCGCCGGTTGCAGGCCAAACGAATTCAACTCAAAGAGCAATCCCGAATCGAAAGTGATGAGAATGCCTTCGCCCACGCGTTGAACGTGTGCACCTTTCAAGTCGTTTTTCAACTCCTCTGCTTGCTTGTCCATATGGTGTCCGATGAGCGCACCGGCTGTGCCACCCACGGCCGCGCCAATGATGGCGCCTACCACCGTGTTATCCGATTGGTGTCCAATCACGCCGCCGATGGCCGCTCCCGCACCGGCGCCAATGGCACCACCTTTTGTTGTGTTGGAGGCCTGGCACCCTACCAGGAGTTGCGTCAGCAACACGGCAAGGAACATTACGAAGGCGGCAGAGAACGTTATGATCTTGTTTTTCATAGTCGTACGTTTTTATGGATCGTTAAGGCTTGTCTTTTAATGCCGCGTCGATCTTATCGCCCCAGCGCTGAACTTCGATCTTCGCATCATCGGCCGTGTTGCGGGCACGTTGTTGAATGTCGTCCCATGCGGTCTCAGAAGCTTTATCGATCTCATCCAGTGATTTTTCCACGCGGTCGCGTTGCTGCGTCAGGTTTTCCTTGGCTTCTTCCAATTGTGCCCTGGAGTCGGCCTTGGCATTTTCGAGTTTCGCTGTGATCTTGTCGAGTCGCCCGTTGATGTCGTCGCGGATCGATTGAAGATTTTTGGTGATCTCTTCTTTGTCTTTGCTAATGTCTTTTTTCACTTCTTCCTGTGCCTGGTCCACTTTCTCTTTGGAGGACGGGCTACACTGATAGAAGACTGCCGCGCTACACGCCACAGCGACCATATATACGATTCGTTTCATTGCTTTTGGGGGTTATGTTTGTTGTGGGGAAACCATTCAAGGTTTGCCCACAGATCTATTTATTTTATTAAAAAATCGAACAGCTTATAGTGACCGCAGTTCTTTGCGGATCTCGTCCTTGGTTTTACCCAGGCGTTTTTGGAGACGGCCTATCAGTTCGTCTTCCTTACCTTCGGAAAAGGTGAGGTCGTCGTCCGTAAGTTGTCCGTATTTTTGCTTGAGTTTACCTTTTGCCTCGTTCCATGATCCTTTTATCGTGAGCTCGTTCATGATTCCTTTTGTTTTAGTGTGTGATAAAAATGAAAACGTAAAATTTTCAGGCGTCAAGCCTTGATCTTTTCACTCGCCTCGTCGATATTTTGCTTACCGGTGCGCGCCAACTGATCGATCTTCGAATTGAATTGCCGGCGAATATTATCCAGGGAGGTGTCTACCGTATTCATCAGATCGTCTTTCAGCTTTCTCGAACCGTCCACAATTTTCTTTCTGGTACGTTGACCCGAATCCGGGGCCAATAACATTCCGGCGGCTATTCCCAGGGCTGCGCCTGCGATAAAACCTCCAATCAAGTTCCTAGGGTCCTTCATAACACGTTTGTTTTATTTGATGGTTTCTGTGATGATGTGTTCAAAACATTTTCCTAACCTTTAGAAAACATTATGCCAACCGCAAAGCAAACGCTTTGAACGGTTCTCTGCGTGGCGAACGTGTAGTGATCTCTACACTTTGACCCGAGAAATCAGCAGCGAACTCGCCATGTCCCCTTGAAACTCCGACGCATAACCTGCTGAAAAATGACTTACAAAAAGAACGATGGGGTGCAGATCAATTGCCGTTGCGGGTGTGTGCGGGCCACGGTATCCGGTAAATTGGCTTCATACTCCTCAACCTATCCCCCGCAACGGGTATATAATTCCACACTATTTTTCAGTGAACAGCCTAAATCAGCAAAATTTCAAGGTTTGCGGGTTTGGTATAAGAATGTATATCCACTCCCCGGAAACAAACAACTCTCAACCCAACCTATTCTCACCATGACTACACCGATGGAAAATACTTCAGCACAAGAAGAGCAAGCCGTAAAGTTCTTCCGGGAGATAAAAAATGATCTGGGCGCGAACTCTACGCAGAAGATCGTGAAACTCGTGCGCGCCGTGCTCTCGCAATTGCGAAAATCGCTGTCGCACGACCAGGCGTCGCTCTTCATCAAAAAGATGCCGAGTCTCTTCCAGTTGCTCTTTGTGACCAACTGGCGCTATGAAGAGAAGGCGAACAACATCACGCATCTCGACGAATTGGTGGAAAGTCTTTATCACCACGACAAGCAATCTTCAGGAGCCTTGTTCTCGTCGGAAGTGGATGCCCTGAATTCCGTGATCGTGGTGTTGCGAAAGCTCGATAAGTTTTTCGGCATCGTCGGTTTGAATGTGCTCCATTATCCCCTCACACAGGAATTGAAGCAAGCTGCCATGGAAGACGCAGCCTAATCCATCCTTCCAAATACAATAACCACTTAAAACGCTAAAACTATGTTACGCTGGACAGTCACATTTCTCATCATCGCATTGGTAGCTGCCGTCTTCGGATTCGGTGGCATCGCAGCCGGTGCTGCGGCCATTGCCAAGGTTTTGTTCTTTATCTTCCTGGTACTCTTCGTACTCTCGCTGGTCTTTGGTGCCAGCATCTTTAAGCGATGACAAAGAACAATTGAAATCCCGGCGTACGTGTGCGCCGGGATTTTCGTTTCTTTACGACAGCATGAAAAACGCTTCACGCATACAACATCATCCCAACCAGGAAGACAAGACCGGCCGGCCGCTCTATGCTTCGGTGACGCGCCTCAACTATAGCGTCAACGATAGCCGGGAGGAGGATAATGGACCCGGTGCGCTGGAAAGTGACCCTGGAGATCGTATATTGCGCAAGCGAAAAATAAAACGCAAACCATAGCCGCAACGGTATGGTCAGCGTTGCGAGTGGAGAAAAAATAGTTGGTTAGGGATATTGGTCACAGGTCATCCACTCCTGAAAATTTGAAGCTCCAGGTTTAACATTACTTTGAATGCTCACGCAGTGGCGTCTACGAAAATATATGATCAGGACCTTGAAGATCTTTGGCTGGATCTTCCTGTCGGTGATCGCCCTTCTCCTGGTCCTCGCCCTGGTCATTCAAATCCCCTACGTTCAACATAAACTCACGGCCAAGGCTGTTGGCTTTCTCAAAGACAAGATCGGCACGGAAGTGCGGCTGGATCACATCAGCCTCTCGTTCCCAAAAAAAATCGTATTGGAGGGACTTTATGTTGAAGATCAATCCACCGACACCTTGCTCTATGCCGGAAGGCTGGCCGTGACCACCAACCTTTGGGCGCTCACCCGCCACGAGATCGACCTGAGCGGTGTGGAGCTCGATCATTTCTCCGGAAACATCAGGCGCTCCGCCCAAGACAGCGCCTTCAACTTCGATTATATTATCAAAGCCTTTGCCGGCGACTCCATCCCAGCTTCTCCCCCGGATACGACAAAGACTCCCTGGAAATTCACCGTAGGCACCCTCGACCTCACCCAAATCCATGTGCGCTACCAGGACGCCCTGGAAGGAAATTACGCCGACGTGACGCTGGCGACCTTGATGGTTGACATCGACGCTTTCGACCTGGAAGGCCCTGTTTTAAAAATAAATTCGATTGACCTGGAAAATGTCCAGGCCACGGTTTCGCAAAGCAAAGCACCCGATGCATCTCCTCCGTCTCGCCCATCCTCTGAATCGCAAGGAAGATTCACATTTTCCGTCGAGGACATTACTTTAAGCGACATCGCGGCCGACTACAAACAATCGGCGACTGGGCAGATGGTTCACTTAAACTTGGGTAAACTTCTGTTGGAGATCGAGAAGATGGATCTGGAAAACCAGGAAATCGCCATCGATAAATTCTCACTTTCCGATACATTCCTGGCTTATCACCAGGCCGCCACCAAAACCTCTGGTCAAACACCACCCCAATCCGGGTCGAAAGACACCACGGTCTCCAAACCCTGGAGCATCACAATGGGAATCCTGGAACTGGCCAACGACAATGTGCAGTACCACAACTTCCGCGAGCCGTTTTTAAAAAAGGGAGTGGATTTTAATCACTTGTGGGTTACACGCCTCCATGTCCATGCGGAAGACCTGAAATATGCCGGCAACACGATCGGTGGCAATCTTCAAAATTTATCGCTCCAGGAAAAAAGCGGGTTTGGCGTAACGAGCTTCAAAACCATCTTCGCCCTGACAGACCAGTCGTTAAGGGTAAAGGATTTTTATTTTCAGACGCCCGAGAGCCAAATCGCCCTGAATGCCAAAGCCCAATTTGCGTCGCTGGCTTCCCTGGACAAGACCTACCCCGATGCCCGCGTCGACCTCAACCTAAACCATATGACGGTGGCCGTACAGGACGTGTTGTATTTTTATCCCGCCCTTACCGACAGTTTGCCGCTGAACCTCCCTCCCAGCGCCACGGTATCGATAAGCGCCGATGCGAAAGGCCAGGTAAAAAACCTCTCCCTGGACAAGCTCAGCGTAAGTATGCTTTCCCATACATCCTTAAAGGCAAACGGAACCCTGACCGGGCTGCCCGACATGAAGCACGCCAAGGCCATCCTGACGTTGCAGGAATTTTACACTACCGCTGCCGATGTGCGCACCGTCGTTCCAGATTCCGTGATCCCGCAATCTATCGCCCTGCCGGAATGGATAAAGTTGACCGGGAAATTCAGCGGCACGTTGCAGGCACCCCAGGCCAACGCCTGGCTGACCACGTCGCTGGGGAACATCAAGGTGAACGGCCGAATGAATTTGGAGAAATCCCAAAAAGAAAATTATTCGGCGCAAGTTGTCGTGAAGGATTTTGATTTGGGGAAACTGCTCAAGCAAGATTCCATGGGCAGGCTGAATATGCGGGCCGGTGTGAAAGGCTCAGGACTTTCCATCGACGACCTGAATGCGCGGCTCGATGTGCATGTCGTCGATTTTAAATATGCCGGCTACACGTATCAGGATTTCAAAGTGAACGGGTCCATGAAAAAATATTTCTTCTCCGGCACGGCCCTGCTGGCGGACGAAAATCTGGACATCAAACTGAAGGGTGACCTGGACTATAACCAGGACGTGCCCGAATACAAATTCAATCTCGAACTAAAGAACGCCGACTTCAAAGCCTTGCACCTCTCTGAGCGACCTTTGCGCGCAAGAGGAACCATAGACGTCGACCTCGCCACGTCCGACTTCAAAGTCATCAACGGCAACCTTGAGATCCGCAAAGTTGCCATCTTCAATGGCGAATCCCTCTATAAAGTTGACTCGCTGTTGTTTGCTTCCATCGATCAACGTGGCGAAAGCACGATTACCATCCGCTCCGACATTCTTACCGGCGATTTCAAGGGCACCATCAACCTTTATAGTTTGCCTGAAGTTTTGCGACGGCACTTCGATCATTATTTTTCCCTGCAGGATGATGCCTACAAAACACCGTCGGCGCCTCAAAATTTTGCGTTCAACCTGGTCATCAAAAATACCGACCTGCTCACGGAAATCATTTTCCCTGACCTGGAACCCTTCGTGCCCGGCGAGATCGCCGGAGCGTTCGACAGTGAAGCCAGCAAGCTGGATCTGCGCGTGAACCTCGCCGGAATAAAGTATGCCGACTTTGGTGTTGATTCGCTTTCCTTCTTAGCTACCTCCGACAAAAATTCACTCGACTATACTTTCGGTCTGAAGAATCTAAAGATCGACACCCTGCACATCTCCGCCATCAAACTCACGGGCAACGTGGCCGACGATTCCATCCGCACCCGGTTCATCTTATTGGACTCCTTGCAAAAGGAAAAATATGTTTGGGGTGGTGTATTCAACAGCCTGAAAAATGTGTTCCAGTTTCACTTTTTGAAAGACGATGTCATCATGAACTATTCGCCTTGGGAAACGCCGCCCGACAATGCGCTTCGCTTTACCCGGCAAGGTTTGGTGGCCTATCATTTTTCGTTGACGAACATCAATGAAAGGATCTCGCTCATCACCAAGAGCGAAACGGATTCCACGCTGTCGGTCGTCTTCAAGGATGTGAACCTGCCAAACCTCACCAGTGTGGTGGAGGGTGTAACGCCCGCCGAGGGATTGATCAATGGAGACTTCAAGCTGGCCGCGCAAGGCGCTTTTCAATCGGAACTCACGATAAAAGATTTCAAACTATTCGACCAGCCGTGGGGCGATTTGGCCCTGGCTGTGGAGCGAAAGGATAAACCCTATATCATCGACTTCCGCGTCGATGGAAAAAAAGCCAACGTCAAGGTATCGGGGCATTTCACCCCCGATGAGACGGCCCCCGAAATCGACTTGACCACCCACATCGACATTTCCGACCTGGCGATCGTCGAGCCCCTTTCGGCTGGACAATTGAAAAAATCTTCGGGCGGTATTGTGGGTGACATAAAAATAACCGGCCGGCCTTCGTCGCCTGACATCCGGGGTGAGATCGAGTTTCATGATGCTTCTTTTGTTCCGTCGTTTGTGAACAGCCGCTTTACGTTGAAGAATGAAACGCTGAAGTTTACCGAAGAAGGCATCGCGATCGACAATTTCACCGTGCTGGATGAAAACAACAACAAGGCCACCTTGAAAGGCTTCATCCAGACAAAATCTTACAAGACCTTCGACCTCAACCTAACCCTGAATGCCAACAATTTCCAGCTGCTGAACACTACCGCCGACAACAGCGACTTATTCTATGGCAAAGTGGGCATCAACCTCGAGGCAAAGATCACAGGCAACGCAGACCAACCCAACGTACGCGCCACTGCGGGATTGACAGATGACAGTAATTTCACCTACATCGTACCTCAATCGGAAAAAGGTGTACTGGAACAAAAAGGTATCGTCCGCTGGGTGGACAATGACGCCAAACAAGATCCCTTCCTGAAAAATATTGACCCGAAAGACACCATCAAATCAAGGTTTCGCGGATTGGAACTGACGGCCAACATTGAACTGACCGATAAAGTCACCTTCAACATCATCATCGACCCGGTGACGGGCGACAAGCTTTCCGTGCGGGGAAATTCCACACTCACGCTCGACGTCGACCCCACAGGCAACATGCAACTCGCGGGGCGCTACGAAATTACGGACGGCACGTATGATCTCTCGTTCTACAAACTGGTGAAGCGCAAATTCAAGATCGAGAAGGGTGGATCGCTCACCTGGGCCGGCGATCCGCTGGATGCAACGATGTCGATACGCGCCATTTACAATGTGGAGACCTCGCCTGCCGAACTGCTCACTCAAGCGGGTGTTGAACCGTCGACACAGGATCGAATGCAGCGCATGCCTTTCCTGGTCTATTTACAGCTGAAGGGAAATTTGTTAACACCCGAAGTAAGTTTTCAGCTTGACATGCCAGAGAACTCACGCAATCCGGCGGTCTACGCCATCATCAAGGATATCAACACGCGCGAATCCGATCTCAACAAACAGGTCTTTGCTTTGTTGATCCTCAAACGATTCATCTCCGACAATCCCTTTGCCACCCAAGGAAGCTCCGACGTTTCGGCCACGGCAAGAAGAAGTGTGGGCAGGCTTTTAACCGAACAGCTCAACCGGCTCTCTGAAAATATTAAAGGCGTGCAGTTGACCTTTGATGTGAAATCCTATGATGATTACTCCACTGGCACTGCCCAGGGACAAACCCAAGTACAACTCGGCGTGTCGAAGAATCTGTTAAACAACCGGCTTGTGGTAAAAGTATCAGGCAACGTGGATGTCGAGGGCGAAGCGTCGAGCCAGGAATCGTTTGCCGATTACATCGGCGACCTTGCGCTGGAATACAAACTCACAGAAGATGGCCGCCTGCGCATCACGGGTTTCCGGAACAGCAACTACGACATGATCGATGGCGAACTGATCGAAACCGGGGCCGGCCTCATCTACATCAAGGATTATAATACGCTACGCGAACTGTTCAGGGCCAATGAGAAGGAAAAATAACATCACCCTCTTGTGGTCGTCTCTCTGTTGGCTGGGACTTTGTTCGACGCTGCTTTTTTCGGGGTGCACGGGTGTACGCTATTTAAAAGAAGGCGAAACGTTCTATACGGGCGCCGACATTGATTTCGACACGCACGGCAGGCGTGTCGGTCGCAGAAAAACGTTGCGCAAAGATCTCGATGCCTACATCACGCCCAAGCCGAACAACAAACTCTTCGGCATGCGTCCCGGCGTTTGGTTTTATTATGTCGCGGGCGAGCCAAAAAAGAAAAATGGTCTGCGCGGCTTTATTAAAAATAAATTGGGCCAGCCCCCCGTATTGCTAAAAGATGCCGCACCCGAGCGCACCGCCAAGATATTGGCTGGACAATTGAACAATGAGGGCTATTTCGAATCGACCGTAAAACCAGAAGTAAAAACAGGAAAGACGGCGAGCAAAGTCATCTATCATGTGAACTTGACTCGACCCTATCGTTTGCGCGAGATCAAATTTCCCGCGGGGCGCGACAGCACGTATGCCGCCATCTTCAGGACCCTGAAAGACGAATCCCTGTTGGCGCCGAAACAGCGTTATGATTTGCAGCGTCTCCAGGCCGAGCAGGAACGCATCGAGAAAGTGTTGAAAGATTTTGGCTTTTATTATTTCGATGATCGCTACCTGATCTTTGAAGCCGACAGTACGGTGGCCGAGCGGAAGGTCGATCTCCGGCTACGGTTGGAACAAGGTATCCCCGCCAAGGCCCGCAAGATCTATTCCTTGAGCGAAGTAAAAGTATTTCCAAACTACGTACTTGCCGAAGATTCGTTGGAGAATGCCGCCACCGCCACACACGTCAACGGCGTCACCTATGTGGAGAAGGGGAACATGTTCCGGCCGGAGATCATCACCAACGTGATCAACCTGAAGAAGGGTGACCGCTACAGTCGTGAAGCGCAGGACCTCACCCTAAGCCATCTCATGGGCTTGGGGGTATTTAAGTTTGTGAACATCAAATTTGCGGAAACGGGGACCGACTCTTCCTTACTGCGCAGCAATATTTTTCTGACCCCGTTGAAGAAGAAATCGTTACGCGGCGAAGTGCAGGGAGTATCCAAGTCCAACAACTTTGTGGGACCGGGCGTGACCCTTACGTTCACGAACCGGAATTTTCTGCGCGGTGCGGAATTGTTTCAGCTCAAGCTCAACTCCGCTTATGAAGTGCAGATCAGCAAGCAGCAACAAAATCCGCTGAATTCGTTCGAGCTGGGGTTTGAAGCCAGCCTGACCATTCCGCGTTTCATTACACCGATAAAGATCAATTACAATTCCCGGAAGTATTTACCAAAGACGGTCATCAAGACCGGTTTTAATTTGCAGAACCGGGTTGGCTATTACCGCCTCAGCTCGGCGAACGCGGCCTATGGCTACAACTGGAGGGAAACGGTTTCGAGAAGCCACGAATTATTTCCCATCGATCTCAACTACGTTCGAACGGACAAGCGTTCTGCCACCTTCGACACGCTGGTAGCGCACAATCCGGTACTGAAAAATTCTTTTGAAAATCAATTCATTCTGGGCACACGCTATTCGTATACCATCAATACGCAACTCAATGAAACACCCACGCAGAAATATGAGAAGCGTCAGTATAAAACGCACAACTTCTATTTCAATGGCAACGTAGACGTGGCCGGCAACCTGCTTCACACCGTGCAAGGCGCATTCCATGGCGGAGAGACGGGTTCGCTCGAGATCTTCGGACTGCCCTACTCGCAGTATGTGAAGGGCGATATTGATTTCCGTTATTACTGGCAATTTGACGAGCACAACAAGCTCGCTACACGACTCATTCTCGGGGCCGGCTATGCCTTTGGAAACTCTACGACCCTGCCCTACGTGAAACAATTTGCCATCGGCGGTTCCAACAGTATCCG
>CBIHQM010000060.1:0-20708 GCA_966211885.1 uncultured Chryseolinea sp. | reverse complement strand
CTCAACCTGATCAACGAGATCCTGGATCTTTCGAAGGTGGAAGCCGGCAAGATGGAGCTGGACATTTCGGAGGTGACCCTTCAGGGGATCGCCGGCAACATGTCGGCGCTGTTCTCGGAACTGGCAAAGGAAAAGTCTATCGAGTTCACGATCGATGTCAGCGAAGATACGCTTCCCGTCGTCATAAAAACCGACAAGCAACGCGTGGAGCAGGTGTTGAAAAATTTGTTGTCGAATGCGTTCAAGTTCACGCCGGGTGGGGGGAAGGTTGGATTAAGCATCGGGCAGGTGTCGAAAGGTGCGGGATCCGGCAGCAAGCGCTTGAGCGGTGTAGACCAGATCGCTTTTTCGGTCACCGACACGGGTATCGGTATCACGCGCGACAAGCAGGGCGTCATTTTCGAGGCGTTCCAGCAAGCCGATGGCTCGACCAAGCGAAAGTATGGTGGCACCGGCCTCGGCTTGTCGATCAGCCGCGAGTTGGTGCACGTGCTGGGTGGAAAGATCCAGCTGGAGAGCGAAGAGGGCAGGGGAAGCACCTTCACGATGTATTTGCCGTTGCAGTTCGATCCGGCGCTGATCGTGTCGGACAATAAACAGATCGAGATAAAGGAGAAGAGATCACCCAAGATCGAGAAGGCGGTAAGGCCGGAGGAAACACCGCTCGACGACACGCAGGCCACCGATGACCGCAACCACATCCGGGAAAACGACAAGGTCATTCTCATCATCGAAGACGAAGCGCCGTTTGCAAACGTGCTGCTCGATTTTGTCCGCGAACGGAAATACAAAGGGATTATCGCCCGGCAAGGGAACACGGGCATCAGCTATGCGCGACATTTCAAACCCGATGCCATCCTGCTCGACATGAAGCTGCCGGTTATGGACGGCGACGAGGTGCTGAAGCTCATCAAGAACGACCCCGATCTCCGCCACATTCCCATACAGATCATCTCCGCATTCGACAAGAAAAAAGAAGGGCTGGAGCTTGGCGCGTTCGACTACATCAAAAAACCGGTGACTACCCAGGAGCTTCGGAAGGCGTTTGACCGGATCGAGAACTTTGCCGGGAAAAAGACAAAGAAACTGTTGATCATCGAAGACAACGAGCAACACAACAATGCGATCCGCGAGCTGATCGGGAATGGCGATGTGACCTGCTTCTCGGCCTACGAAGGTGCAAAGGCCTACAAAATGATGGAGGAGGAAGCGTTCGACTGTGTCATCGTCGACCTTGGGCTGCCCGACATGTCGGGTTTTGAATTGCTGGAAAAGATCAAGGGAAATGACAACCTGAACAAGATCCCCGTGGTGGTCTACACCGGGCGGGATTTGAAAAAAGAAGAAAGTGCCCGGCTCGACCGGCTGGCCAATACGGTCGTGCTCAAAACCGCCGACTCCAAGGAACGGTTGCTGGACGAGACCATCCTGTTCCTGCACCGTGTAGAGTCCAGGTTGCCCAAGGAAAAGCAAACGATCATCCGGAAACTGCACAAGTCGGACGAGGTCTTAAAAAATAAAAAGATCCTCCTGGTAGACGACGACATCCGGAACATCTACTCGCTGACCAACGCCCTGGAGGAAGAAGGCTTGCTCTGCACGACGGCGGAAAACGGAAGGGTTGCTGTGGACATGCTCACCAGCAATGGTTCTTTTGACCTGGTGCTCATGGACATCATGATGCCCGAAATGGACGGCTACGAAGCCACGACAGCGATCCGGAAGATCCCGAAATTCGACAAGCTCCCGATCATCGCGTTGACCGCCAAGGCCATGAAGGGAGACAAGGAAAAGTGCCTGGCCGTCGGCATGTCGGACTACATTTCGAAGCCGGTGAACATCGGGCAACTCCTCTCCCTGATGCGCGTTTGGCTGTACCGTTAAATCTCCGGAAAAATGGAAAATGTGATCGACGCGAAAGAATACAGCGAGTTTTTGGAGGCCATACGGTTTGTGTACGGGTATGACTTCACGGACTACGCGGAGTCTACCGTGAAGCGAAGGATCTTTCACTTTATGACGGGCCGGAAGATCGAGGATATCAATACATTGGGAAAGATCCTGTTGCGGGAGGAAACGATCTTTGAGGAATTTGTGAAGGAGCTCTCCGTGACCGTCACCGAAATGTTCCGCGACCCGTTGTTTTACAAAAGCATACGCGAGAAAGTGATCAAGCGACTGGCGACGTATCCTTATATAAGAGTTTGGATCGCGGGTTGTGCCACGGGCGAGGAAGTCTATTCCATCGCCATCCTGTTGAAAGAGGAGGGGCTCCTGGAACGATCGATCATCTATGCGACCGACATCAACCCGGCATCGCTCGAGTCGGCGAAACAGGGCGTGTATGCCCTCAGTGCGATGAAGAACTACACCAGCAACTACCAGCTCGCGGGGGGAAAGGGCGAGTTTTCGGAATACTACCGGGCGAAATACGATTCGGCCCTCTTTGATGCATCGCTCAGGCAGAATGTGGTGTTCTCGTCGCATAACCTGGCGATGGACAAATCATTCAACGAATTTCACCTCATCCTGTGCCGGAATGTGCTGATGTATTTTAATCAGCGCCTGCAAGACCGGGTGCTCGAACTTTTTTATGACAGTCTCTGTCCGTTTGGATTCCTGGGGCTGGGCGATAAAGAGTCTCTCCTTTTTTCAAACAAGAAAGATCAATTTGAAGAGACCGACCGGAAGCAAAAAATATACATAAAAACAAAATGACGATGGACGGGCAGGTGACCATCTTGATCGTCGACGACAAAGCAGAGAACATCTTTGCGCTCGAAAAACTGTTGGAGAAAACCGGCCGGTTGTTTCTCACGGCAAAAAGCGGGAAAGACGGGCTCACCCTCGCATTGAAAAATAGTTTTGACCTGATCATCCTCGATGTTCACATGCCGGAGATGGACGGATTTGAAGTGGCCCAGGTGCTCAAGTCGAATAAGCGAACCAAGGAGATCCCCATCATCTTCACCTCGGCCGAAAAAAAGGAACGTCATTCAATCATGAAAGGCTTTGAAGAAGGCGCCGTGGACTACCTCTCGAAGCCCCTCGACCCGGATGTGACGCGGGCCAAGGTGTCGGCGCAGCTAACGATCCAGCAACAAAAGAAAGAACTGGTCGAAAAAAACAGTTCGCTCGAAAAAGCAGAGGCGCACATCCACCAACTCAACGTGGAGCTGCAAAAGAACCTGGCGGAGTTGGAGATCAGCAAGCAACAGGTGGAACATGCCAGCCGGTTAAAAAGCGAATTCATTTCCACAATGTCGCACGAATTGCGGACGCCGCTAAACGCCATCATCGGGTTTTCGGAATTGTTGGTGGACAAAAAGGTCGGTCAGATCAACACCAAGCAAGAACAGTACCTGGACGATATTTTGAAAAGCGGCAATCACTTGTTGCGATTAATAAACGACATTCTCGATCTGTCGAAAATTGAGGCGGGGAAGATGGAAATACTTTTGGAGCCTTGCGGTGTTAAAGAAGTTATGGAGGAGGTCTGCTCGGTCATAAAAACTCTTGTCGATGCCAAAGGCATCACCCTGACGGTTTCGATAGCCCCCGGCGTGATGGAGATTGAAGCAGACCGGATCAAGCTCAAACAGATCTTGTATAACTTGTTGTCGAATGCCATCAAGTTCACCAACCGGAGCGGCAAGGTCGACATCGTTGTTGAGCCCGGAATGGAGCGTGGCATCACCCTGATGATCAAGGATACGGGTATCGGCATCAGCCCGGATGGGATCCGGAAACTTTTTTCACCGTTTCTCCAGCTCGATGCCGGCCCCGCGGAGAAACAACAAGGAACCGGCCTGGGATTGGTGCTCACCCGGAAATTCATTGAACTTCACGGTGGCAGCATTTCAGTTGACAGTGAAGTCGGCAAAGGAACGGTATTTACGGTCTTACTTCCCCAATCGCATTAGACAGAGACAGAGGTATGGATGAATTAAAAAACGCATTTGAAGATCAACCGGTAAACGGTGAACAGGCCACGATCTTGATCATCGACGACAAACAGGCCAACATTTTTGTGTTGGAGAAGTTGTTGGAGCGACCCGACCGACGGTTTTTGAGTTCAGAAAATGGAAACGACGGCTTGAAGCTGGCGCTGTTGCACGAACCCGACCTGATCATCCTGGATGTGCAAATGCCCGAGATGGATGGGTTTGAAGTGGCGCGCATCCTGAAATCGAACAAACGAACAAAAGACATCCCCATCATCTTTGCTTCTGCCGAAAGAAAAGAACATCACTCTATCATCAAGGGATTTGAAGAAGGCGCCGTAGATTATCTCTCCAAGCCCCTCGACCCGGAGGTGACCCGGGCCAAGGTCTCCGTGCAACTGAAAATTCAATGGCAGAAGAAGGAACTCATTAAAAAGAATATTTCCCTCGAGAAAGCCGAGGCGCGGATCAATCAGTTGAATTCGGAATTGCAACGAAACCTGGCGCAACTGGAAACGGTGAACCGGGAGCTGGAGTCTTTCTCCTATTCCGTCTCGCACGACCTGCGCGCACCCCTCCGGATCGCGAATGGTTACTCTTCGATCTTGCTGGAAGACTATGGCGAAAAATTCGACGCCGACGCAAAACGGATGCTGGGGAGTTTGCAGGGACAAGTCAGAAAGATGAACAGCCTCATCGACAACCTCCTCGAATTTTCTAAGCTGGGCCGGAAGGAACTGAAGAAATCGGAGGTCGATGCCGAAACGCTGGTGGGGAACGTTCTCCATGACCTGCGCCAGGCCGACAAACGCAAAGCGGAAATTGTTTCGCAGCCCCTGCCGCCCATGTATGCCGACCGCGAGCTGATCACGCAAGTCTGGATCAACTTACTCTCCAACGCGCTTAAATATTCTTCAAAAAAAGAGAACGCACAAATCGAGATCGGATCACGCCACGACGGCAATGAAGTCGTGTATTATGTTTCCGACAACGGCTCCGGCTTCGACATGAAATATGCCGATCAATTGTTTGGCGTGTTCCAACGTCTCCACAAATCCGACGAATTTGAAGGCGTCGGCATCGGCCTCTCCATCGTCAAGCGCATCGTCACCAAACACGGCGGCCGCGTCTGGGCCGAAGCCGCCGTCGACAAAGGAGCAACATTCTATTTCTCCCTTCCTCGCCCGCCGAAGCTTTAGCGAAGGAGGGCCCGCCGAACCTTTAGCGAAGGACGGCTTTGCTCGCTGAAGCTCTAGCGAAGGTGACGTGATTCCTCCTAATGCACGCAACACCTCACCTCACTCCTTCACAACAACAATCTCATCCACCCCCTTACCACTTTTATATTCAAACACCAAACTACCCTCCCCATCACTTTTAATCCGCTTCAGCAATTTGCCATTGATCAAAACTGAATAATAGTTATCAGCAAGAAGATCATTGACCTGATACACCAACTTATTTGAAACCACATCCGTGGAGGACTGCGCAAAAGCTATTTCATCCCTTCCCCATTTCCGCACCTCCAATGTCAGCGCCCCCTTTGACATCGTTGATACTTTCAAAGACGCCCTGTTTACACCCCCTTGAAAATAAAGTAGGTCTTTATCATCACTGAAAAAACCAAAATCTGTTTTCCCTGTGATCTTAAACCGCCCATTCGATACAGCATACTGCCCCATCGCCAGATCGATCGTCAACCGCTGATGACGGTAGTTGTATTTTACTTGTGTTCCCGCCAGCGCCTCCGTAATATGAGGATCGAGATAGAACCGGTTGTACAATGGATTGATCCCATAGATCGCCTGGTACAAACCAACAGCAGAAAGGCTGTTCCCCGACAGGATATCGTCGCCCAGCCCATCTTGCTTCGCCCGCCCGTAGCGTTGGAAGGCAAGCCCGTCTTTAGCGTATTGGGCCAGCACATTTTTTACATATTTCAAAGCAAGTTCGGGCTTGTAGGAAGCATAGGCCCTCACCGCCACGGCACCCCACGACAGGAACAGGTCGCCATTCTCATAGTTGGGAAACGGAAACTGCCAGTCGTTTCCTTCGCCGGGAGCATAACTGTACAAACAGATGGGCCAAAAGAAGAGGTTCTCTTTTTGCATCTGTAGCTCGATGTCGTCGAGAATGGTTTTTCTTCTGGCGTCGTCGTCACAAATGCCATAGGCAATGGCCATAAAATTTACGGGCGTGACCATGTTGTTCCCGTGGACCGATCCGTCTTTATCCCGCCAGTGGATGTAGCATTTTTTGTCGGCGTCCCAAAATCCTCCGGCTGAGACGGGTTTATTAAAATTGTCCTTTAGTTTTTCGGCAAACCCCGTATAGTATTTTTCTTTTGCAGTGTTGCCGAGTTGTTTTTCGATGTCGGCCCATAAGACGAGGGCATAATAGAGTTTGGCGTTGACAAAGGCATTTTCGTGCGCTGCCCAGATAATGTCTATCCAATCGCTTCCTCTTTTTTGTTTATAGCTATCGGTCATCATCTCCACCAGCCCGTTGCCGTTGCTGTCGCGGTTGATGATCCAGTCCAATGCTTTTTCGCAGGAGACCTGGTGGGTCTTTACCCACGGTAGGTCACCGGTCTGATTGTAAAGTTCAGCAATGTTTGTAACAAAGTCGGGGTTGGAGTCTAACAAGTATCCCCACTGCGCTTCATAAAAACCTTTGTCGGTAAATCCCTGTGGCATGGCGTCTTCATTGCTGTAGGCCCATCGTGGCCAAACGCGGCCGTCGGGTTTAATGGCGTTGTCGCGATAGAAATCGAGACATTGCTGGTAGCCTTTCAGATAGTTGTCGTCATTGATGGCAAGTCCCATTTGTGCGATGTATTGTTCATGCAGGCAGATGGGCCCATAGGGCGTATGCCAGCTGTTGCCCCCAAAATGTTCCTTGTCGATCACCCCAATCCTGGCGATGGTGTTCAGCACCGCGCTCACCTGCTCTCCATTTATACCCACCAAATTCCCGCGACCGTATTTCGCGTTGAAGTCGAAGTACGAGAGCGTGATCCGTTGACTGCTTTTCCCTGCGCTGATCTGAACAGGCGCCCACACATCCGTGGTGTCGCGGACATAGCGACGCCGGTTTGTGCCCGCGTCGAAGCGAGGCTGCATTTCCGCCGGAGATACCGCGAGGGTATAGGCCAATTGATCATCGGCTGTACGGCTGTAGTCCATCGCGATGTGTTTGCCGGGTGCCGTCACGGAGACCGTCAGCCCGTTGCCGGTTTTGCTATTCCAAAAATCCGACGTGCTGCTATGGACACCATAGGTATCCCGTTTTTTATTGAACAGATAGAACCACGCCAAACCGCCGTAGTCCTGGTAAGCGCCTTCCCAGACATCCATACTGTTGAACATAAAAACGGGGAAGCCTACTTGTTCTGCCGCAATCGCTTTTGACAACGTCCGGTCGATATCGAATTTGATGTCGCTGTTGCTTAGGGTGAAGGTCCAGGTTTCGTCTATGGAGAGCGTTTGATCGCCATAGCGGATGCCTGCGACGCTGATGATATTGTTGGACACTTTCACCGTAGGATCTGACGACAGGTGCAGGGTTGAATAAGACGTCGCTTTCGTTCTGATTTTTGAATAGACGCCCGCATCACTTTGTATGACCTGCTGACCATTTATATGGAGTGAGGAGATGTTCGCCTTTTTGTTGTAGTCTAAAATGATCCTGATCTTATCATTGCCAAAGGCTACTGTTTTTTGTTGGGTGTTGTTTTGGATGGTTGTTGTTTGTGCAGAACATCTGTTCCATGAGCAGATAGAGCAAGCGACACAAAGAAGATAAAAGAGAAAGCGTGTAGTGGTCATGAATTGGTGTGATAGGGTGGACGATCGGTGTTTGCGACTAACATAGTTAAAATGAACGAAATATGAGTCCTGGGCAAGGCTGACGCGTCGGGGAGTTTTGCAGGGACCTGGTAAGGGTATGGGATGGCGGTGCAGTCTCCCCAAAGTAAAATTAAATGGCTGCAGGGAAATCGGTTCGGATACATTCGCATGATCCAAGCTCCGCAAATCCGCGTGTGGATTTCGATGTCGACATGATTTTTATAAACCGGCCTCAGCGGCATCAAATAAGGAAGAATCCGCAATTGTGCCTTCGGCCAGCATCAAATTCATTCGATGGGAGCAATTGCGGTTGCGGATTTAGCATCTTCGCAGGCGCGAAATAGTCCCTAAATAATGGGAGTTTTCTTTGGTATTTATTTGGTCCGCTCGTTGTTTTTTCGGTAATTTCGGTTCGTGTTTGCGCCAACATTATAGTTTTTTTCGGTTTCTTGAAGCCAAAGCGTTAACTATACCGGGGACCGGCAACACGCATTTACCAACACCTAAATCCATGCACGCATGACTGATTCGAAGAAACAGTACCTGTTACCGATGATCATTATCGGAAGTCTTTTTTTTATTTTCGGATTCGTAACCTGGTTGAATAGTATCCTCATTCCCTTTCTTCGGCAGGCCTGTCAGCTCACGGATTTCCAGGCGTATTTAGTCACCTTCGCTTTCTATATCTCTTACTTCTTCATGGCGATCCCTTCCGCGGCCATTCTGAACAAGACGGGTTTTGCCAAGGGGATGTCTATTGGCTTGGCGGCGATGGCCGTCGGAGCGTTTATTTTTATTCCCGCAGCGCTCACCCGGTCGTATCCATTATTTCTATTCGGTCTGTTCGCCCAGGCAGCCGGGATGACATTGCTGCAGACCGCATCGAATCCTTATGTAACCATTCTGGGTCCCATTGAAAGCGCCGCGAAACGGATCAGCATTATGGGTGTCTGCAATAAAGTCGCCGGCATGATTGGTATTCTTATACTCGGTCAAATACTTTTCAACGACGCAAAAGCCATTTCGGCAAAGATCAAGACACTGAGCGGCGTAGAGCTGGAAACAGAACTTGATTTGCTGGCATCGCGCGTGTTGACACCGTATGTGATCATGGGCGTTGTGCTCGGCATACTGGCACTGGTCATTTTGAAAGCGCATCTCCCCGAGATTGATCCAAAGGATGCCGAAGCGCATGACGGTAGTGTTGAAGAAACAAAAGAAAAGAGTTCTGTATTTCAATATCCACACCTGGTGTTGGGCGTGATCTGTATTTTCGTTTACGTGGGTGTGGAAGTGATCGCCATCGATGCACTCGGATTGTATGGACAATACCAGGGATTTGACTTAAGTGTGGCCAGCAAGTTTGGTATCTACAGCTTGATCGGACTCACCATCGGTTATTTTCTCGGCGTAATTTTGATTCCCAAAGTAATAAGCCAAAAAGCAGCCTTGGCATTAAGCGCCGCCGCGTGTTTGGTTTTTATTGTCGCAGCCTTAGTCACGAGCGGATGGGTTTCCATAGCGTTTGTTGTTCTGTTGAGTTTCGCGCATTCTTTCATGTGGCCTACCATCTGGCCCCTGACTTTGCATAGCCTCGGACGCTTTACAAAGATCGGATCGGCCCTGTTGATCATGGGGATTGTGGGTGGAGCAATTTTTCCGCTGATCTATGGCGCATTGGCCGATCACTCAAACCGTCAGATCGCCTTCTGGATCACCATACCCTGCTACCTTTACATTTTATTTTTTGCTGTGAAGGGCCACAGGGTAGGTGCACCAGCGTCCTCCAAACCTGTACCGGCAGCAGCAAGTTGATCAATCGATAGGGCGCATTTCGTGTAAGCGCTTCATAGAAAGGCCGTCAAGTTTGCTGACTTGACGGCCTTTTGTTTGGAAACTATTTTCCCGGAGAACCGGCAAATGTGAGGAGTAATAAGGTGTTTTTTTTGTGGCCTGGCGCCGGTTGGTAACCGCTCTTAAACAAAATAAATCGATAATATTCACGAAGCGTTCCAGTGAACATGAGCAGACGATCACATAAATTGCGAAAGGAGTATCTAAACCATTATCGTTATATGAAGATCAATCCATTGTACGGCGCCCTGCTCATAGGCGTGTCGTCGTTGCTCGTGGCGTTCACCCCCGACCAACCTAAATCCATTGAAGGCACCTGGGTGCGCAAGGGCGACAATCTAAAGATCCAGATCACCAACGATCGCGCTTCCATCATCGAAGAAGGGAACGAAAAATTTCCGTGCGAGGTATCCGACCTGTTCATCTACAAGGATATACGCCAGACGAAAGCCAATCTCTGGACGTGCAACTTCCTGGTGGTGACCATGGGGTCGTGCAACACGAATTACGAATCGGGTGAGATCTTCATCGACAAAGACGGCGAGTTGGTCATCATCTGTCCGGGGTTTGCGAGCAAGGTATATGCGAAAGTGAAACCGCGATACAGTTCGTTGCCTGACTAAAGGGTCACACGATTTGTTGGGGGTGGGGAGAGTCATTCGAAAGATCTATAAAAAAGCCACCGCTCTATCATTTTGAATCGCGCCTTTCGATTTTAAATCCGGCCCGGTGGCAATGAAGGAAAACATTTGCCAACCGGATAAATACGGAATTATGAATCGAAGGAATTTCTTACAGCGAAGCGCCCTGGCGACCTTGGCCACAGGCGCCTTACCAAATCAAGCAAACACATTTGTCCCCGCCCACAACTGGGATGGCTATGACTTTGGACGCGGACCGGCCATCACCGACCGACTAAATCAAGGACCTTTCCCATCCTACAAACCCGAAGAAGTCGTGCCCGGCGCCGAAGTGATCATGGCCACCACGCCTTCTAAAAAGCGGGTATCAAACTACGGCATGGGCATGACCACCTACCTGTGCGACGAACTGGGACCAGGTCGCAGAGAAAATGAAACGTTGGAAAAATCCCTGGAAAAACTGGTTCGCCTTTCGCTCGGCGATGTGCTCTACCTGCGGGTCGATTGGCGCGACATTCAAAGCAAACCCGGCCGGCTCGATTTCTGTGATCACTGGAAGATTGCATTCGATTTGGCCAAGCAATACAACAAGCGCATCGGGTTGCGTGTCCAACTCATGAGTCCTGAAATTGAACCCCAGTCGATGCCGGACTTTCTTTTGAACAAAGTTCCCTTGTACAAATTTGGAACGACAAACGAGATCGGGCTTCCGGGGAAAGTCCAGTTTGCCCCGCAATACGATCACCCGGTTTTTATGAATGCCTTGAGGGAGATGGATGGTTTGCTGGCGGCGACGTACAATGGCCATCCCCAGGTGGAATTTGTCGATACCTATATGTATGGATTTTGGGGAGAGGGCCACACGTGGCCGTTCCCGGATAAAAATCCTTTCCCAGATTACGCGACGGCCGAGCGCACCTTTGTCGACATCTTTGAAATGCAGTGCGCCCATTGGAAGAATACACCGCTGCTCACCAATACACAACCCGACTACAGCAATGTTGGCAATTCCGAGATCGTCGACCGCACCATACGATCACACAACTGGCTTCGCACGGATACGATCTTTATCGAGAACATGCAGATCGAAAGCCTGAGCAACCGGCCGGCCTGGACGGGCGCCTTTGTGGAGAACGGAATTTCGGACGGCACTCCCGAGAGCTTGAAAATTTCGGAAGGCGTCACCCGCACCGACAACGTCATTGCGCATGCAAAAGATGTAGGTCCAAATTATTTTTCTTTGTGGAACTGGCATCACATACAAGCCGAACGTTTGCAGCATTACTACGAACAGTATCCTGAAGCGATCGACGATTTATCCTTGTCCATCGGATATCGCATCAGGCCCTCGTGGATCTGGTCTTTTGAAAGAGACGGGCATCCCGGTCTTGTGCTGGGTTTGGTGAACGATGGTGTGGCCGGAGTGCCGGGTGCGTTGCGTATTTCGATCGTGAGCAGCACCGGGCAAAAGCTCGCGGAAGGAAGCCTGGACCCCGGATATCCGCTGCCTGGAAAAGTGCGACAAGCGCTGTTCCTTTTGCCCAAGGGGACGAAGTTGGAAGGCGTGAAGATGTATGCAGCGATAGAGGTGAAGGGGATGCGTTATGGTGTGAAGTGGGCGTGTCAGCAGAAGACGGAGGAAGATGGCGCGCTTGTATTGCGCAGGAATATCTAAGCCCCCCATCGGAGCCCCCAAAGATATCTTGCCGTTCGGTGTGTTAAAAATTAAAAGATATCTAATATTAGATTCGAAAATAGAAAATCATGCGGATCAGAAACGTCCTCATCCTTGCTGTGTTAGCGTGCTCAACAGGCTGTCAGAATAAAAACACATTTGTTATTCCGAAAACAGATACCGACAATGGTGGCTTGTTTTTGCCCGAAGGGTTTGGAGCATTGGTAGTAGCCGACAGCGTGGGACCCTCAAGGCATCTGGCCATTCGCGACAACGGCGATATTTACGTGAAGCTGAGCATCAGCACAGGCGATCTTGGTAACATCGCCTTACAAGATACCAATGCCGATGGCCGGGCAGACATTTTTCAACGCTTTGGCGACTATCCCAACGATGGAAGTTTTGCAACCGAAATGCGCATCCACAAAGGCTACCTGTATTATAGCTCGGAGCGCATGGTGTATCGCCAAAAACTAATTCCCAACCAACTGCTCCCCGAAGGCAAACCCGAAGTGCTCTTCATCGACCACTATCCCATCAAATGGCACAACGCCAAATCGCTGGCGTTCGACAACCAGGGCGGCATGTACATCACGCTCAGCGCCCCGACCAACAATTGTGAAGACTGGAATACCGTGGTTAGCCCAGCCGTGGCAAACGTGAAAGGACAATACCCATGCCGCCAACTCATCGACATGGGGGGCATCTGGAAATTTGATGAAGATAAGTTGGAACAGGATCAAGCATCGGGTCAGCGGTTTGCCACGGGGTTGAGAAGTGTGGTGGCGATCTCCTGGAACGAGGAGGATAACAGTTTGTATGCCGTGCAACATGGCCGGGATTATTTGCACGGTCATGCGCCCCAGTATTTCAGTGCGTGGCAAAATGCTGTCTTGCCCGCGGAAGAGTTTATGAAAATCCAGGAAGGCGAAAACTACGGGTGGCCCTACAGCTACTACGATCACTTCAAACACAAGCGGATGAAAGCACCGGAATATGGAGGCGACGGTGTGAAGGAAGCCACCGGCTATGCCGATCCGATCATGGGGCTGCCCGCCCATTTTGCTCCAAACGATTTGCTGTTCTACAAAGGCGATCAGTTCCCCGCCCGCTATAAAAAAGGTGCCTTCATCGCTTTCCATGGATCGATCAATCGCGCGCCCTATCCCCAGGGGGGCTATGCGGTGGGATTTGTTCCCTTTGAAAATGGAAAACCAACTGATAAATGGGAAGTATTCGCCGATGGCTTTGCCGGGGTGGATACGGTTAAAAATATGATCGACGCCCGCTACCGTCCCGTGGGCCTGGCCGAGGGACCCGATGGTTCTTTGTATGTGTCGGATTCAAAAAAAGGCAAGATCTGGCGCATCGTGTTCACGGGCGACGCCACAACATTCGGCGACGCCCAGCTGGCCGGCATGGAAAAAAGAAAATCAAGGACCTATCTCAAAGTACCCGAAGCCGCCGATAGCCTGGTAGTGAAATAATCTTTCGCAACCCGCATTCAGAGAGCATCACATCCCTATTCGTATTACTATTTCTGTGCTCCCTTAAATTCCACTTTGGTAGAAGGACCGAGGTTTACGTTGCTGGTGCGGATGACCGTGACGTCTTTTTTATCAAACACAATATCATTCGTAAAGTAGAAGGGTGTTTCATAAAAATAGGTACGCACCCGCAGTGTATCGGGAGAGATCCAGGCGCCGCTGGATGCCGCGGGGGTGTCTCCACCGGGAGGGGCATAGTACAGACCATTTTTCAGCGCACCATTTCCAAAGGGAATGTTGAAGGTTTTACCTTTTGTCGTAAACGTCAGTGTAGGATCACCGGTCTTCAGTTGGAACGCCATGCTGGCAATGCCATCTTGATTCGGTTGAAGTGTGTAGGGTTCGGTGGAAACGGTCTCCATCTTTGGAGAAGTAGACTCGCCTTTGATGGTGGAGAGATTCAGGCTCTTTAATTTTGTTTGCAGGGCGGCATAAGCGTCTTTGTTTTCTGCTACGGGCTTGTCACTCAGGGCGGGCAACAGGTGGTCCCACACCAGGTTCATGATGGCGCCCATGTCGGCTGTGCCGGAGGTGATGGCCAACACGGCATCCTGCTTGGGGAACACGATGCAATATTGTCCGAAGGCCCCATCGCCGCGAAAGAGATCGTGACGACACCGCCAGAACTGGTAGCCATAGCCTTGTTCCCAGTCGCTATCGGGATTGCTGCCGTTGGACGTTTGCTTTTTCGTGGCTTCCTCTACCCATTCTGCGGGGATCAGTTGTTTTCCATTCCACATTCCTTTTTGGAGATAGAGTTGTCCCAGTTGAGCGATGTCTTTTGTGCGGATCTTCAGGCCCCAACCCCCGATGTTGATTCCCGAGGGAGAGCTGTCCCACGTCGGGTGTTCGATGCCCAGGGGTTCAAAGAGTCTGGGGGTGAGGTATTCGAGGAGTGTTTTGCCGCTGGTCTTTTGGATGATGGCGGAAAGCATATACGTAGCCGCGCTGTTGTAAACAAAGTGAGTGCCGGGTTTGTGTTCGACGGGTAGTGATAGAAATCCCTTCACCCAGTTGGCACTATCTTCCTGCATTCGGCCGGTAGCGTCATCGTTGTGCCCGGTGTTCATCGTCAACAGGTCGCGGATGCGCATGGCCTGCAGATTCTTCGAGGGATCTTTGGGTGTTTCGTCGGGGAAAAATGAGGTCACTTTGTCGTTGATATTCAGCAACCCTTCGGCCTGGGCCATACCGATGGCCGTGGAGGTGAAGCTCTTGCTCAACGAAAAAAGCATGTGCGGACTGTCGGGGTTGAAGGGATTCCACCAGCCTTGCGCGGCGATTTGTCCGTGGCGCAGCAGCACGAAGCTGTGCAGCTCGTCTTTTCGTTCTTTTTCGGCGGCTTCAATGAAATTCAAAATGGCCTGCGATGAAATTCCGAGCGACTCCGGCGTCGCCTCTTCCGTTTTGTGTTCAGGCGTTGTACATCCGGCAAATACGAGAAAGAGGAGAAGAGGCAAGGTGATGTTTTTCATGAGGGTAGGGAGTTAAGGTTCGACAGGATATTTAAAGATACGATTCCTGGCCGGTTTAGGTTGGCCGTTTTTACAGACGGATGGCCGGATGCGCCTGCATTTCAGCCGGGAAGTCATCGCCGTGACGAGTGGCGGGGATCGTGGGCTGTCCGTCGGAAATTCAATATATCTTATTTTCTTTTTTCTTGTTATCTTAGAATAGTCGGGTCGCAGGTAAACATTTTTAACGGCCTAACCTTTCTGCATGGGTGTCTTCCCGTACAAGTCTATAGTGTGGAGTGGCCTGATCGCGTTGGGTTGTCTCCTGTCTGTTCCCATCACAGCGGTGTATGCCCAGAACGACACGGCCACCCTCTCGTTGCCCGATCAACTCCTTTTTAAACACCTTTCGGTGGACGAAGGATTGTCGCAGCCAACCGTCAACGCCATTGTGAGCGACAAACTTGGTTTTGTGTGGATTGCCACCGAGGACGGACTCAATCGTTATGACGGCAACGAATTCAGGATCTTCCGCCACGATCCCCTGGACAGCACATCGATCAGCCATAGCGTTGTTTACACCCTGGTGGAAGACACGGTGACGGGCAATTTATGGATCGGCACGTCGGGCGGTTTGAACTACTACAATCACGCCACGGAGCAATTTGGTCTTGTTCCCTTGAACATCGATCCGGGCACCTATGCGAGTCTCGACGTCGACTATGTCCGGAACAGGATCTGGATCGCTTATGGTTTTGGTGGGATCAGTTACTACGATATCAAAACCAGCACCTTGCACACGGTGGACCACCCGGGCTTAAAAGAAATTATGGCGTGGTCGATCAAAGTGCACGGCGACAAAGCGTATGTGGGTACGCTGGGCCATGGACTGAAGATCTATGACATCGCGCACGATGCCGTGACCACCTACGACGCCACCACGACGCCTGCGGTTGACAAAGAGATCAGAACACTCTATGCCGATAAGGACTGCCTGTGGTTGGGTACGCGAGACGAAGGCTTGCAACGCTTTGGCTATGACGAAACTTCCGTACAGTCCACCACCTTCAACCTGGGTACACGAAACCGGGGCATTTGGGCGCTGGCCTTGGATAAGGATGGCCAGGTGTGGGTGGGCACTGACGGCGCTGGGCTGGTGGTGTACTCGCCGCGCACGGGGGCGTTCAGAAATTTTACACGCTCCGAATCCGACAGCCACAGCCTTAACGACAATACGCTGCGCGCCGTGTACATTCCGCCGGTGGGCGGTGCCTGGATCGGCACCTACGACGGGGGCGTGAATTATTACGCGGCGCTGCCCCTCCGCTTCAGGTTATTCGAACAGACCCCCGGAAATGGAACGCTGCCAAAGCACCCTTCCATCACGGCCTTCGCGGAAGAAAGAACGGGAAGAATATGGATCGGCACAGCCGATGGACTGAGCTACCTGGAGCATGGCCAGGTCCATCCGTTTGGCCGCTTGTTTTCTACGGGCTATACCGAAGTCATTCTCGCGCTTTGTCCCGACCGTTATGGCGGGGTTTGGGTGGGGCTTTATCGACAGGGGTTGATCTATATCGATAAGCACAGACGTATCACACGCTATCGGAACGATCCTGAGGATGCGGAGAGTTTGTCCGAGAATTCGGCCTGGACCATCGCGGAGGATTCACTGGGCTATGTGTGGGTGGGCACCGACAACGGTCTGAACCGGTTTGATCCGGCAACACGAAAATTTTTGAACTTCCACCAAAAGAGCCAGGGCAATATGGCGCCGTTGTTTGAGATGAACCGGACGGTTCGCGCGATTCAGGTGATGGCCGATGGAACGATCTGGGTCGGCATCTTTGGTGAACTGATGCGGTATAACTACAAGACCGACCAGGTGGCGCGGTTCCCGGTCATCACCGATGGCGACCAGGAGATAAGAGATGTCCGTGTCATCTCCCTCTGTGAGGATCAACATCACCGCCTTTGGATCGGCACCTATGGCGATGGGCTTTGCCTGTTCGATGGCACCGCGCAAAAATTTTCCATCATCAGCGAACGCGAGAACCTGCCAAACAATTTTGTACTGGCCATCCAGCCCGGTGCAGGGGACGACATGTGGATGTCCACCAACGCCGGCCTGAGCCACTACGACACCCGGAAGGGGATCTTTCTCAAGTTCGATGAGAACTATGGCGTGCAGGGAAATACGTTCAAGCGAAATGCTTCTTACCGTCTCCGGAACGGCGACCTGATGTTTGGGGGAACAAATGGGTTCAATATTTTCACCCCCATCACGCTCACCCCCGACTTCTATGATCTCAACATCGCGTTGACCGATTTCCGGGTCTTCAACAAGTCCATCAAACCCGGCGATCCCTTGCTGCCCAAAAGCATTACTGCGCTGGACAAGATCACCCTTCCGTACAACGATTCCCGGTCGATCAGCTTCCGCTTTTAGGCCCTTCACTTTGTTTCGCCATCGCAGATCAAATATGAATACAAGCTGGAGAATTTGCTGGACAAATGGCAAAAGGCCGGCAAAGATCACACCGTTGATTTCACCAGCCTGCAGCCCGGCACGTTCCGGTTTGTGCTTCGCGCATCCTTTAACGAACAGACCTGGGGGCCGGAGAAAGTTATCGAGATCGTGATCCTGCCCCCGTGGTACAAAACCACTACGGCCAGGGTAGCACTGGCCACATTCTTCGCCTTGTTGACCGTTATTTTTTTCCGGATGAGGACCAACGCCCTGGTCCGCCAGAAGGGAAAGCTGGAGTCGCTCGTGCGGGAGCAAAGCAGGGAAATCAAAGATCAGAACGACGAGCTTGCCGCCCAGAATGAAGAGCTGACCCAGCGCCACGAAGAGATGGCGTCGCAGCGCGAGGAGATTGCCGCACAAAACGAGATCCTGACGGAGACCCAGCGCCAAATGGCCGAACTAAACCGGGGACTCGAGCGGCTCGTACAGGAACGCACGCAATCGCTGGACAACACCATCCGCCAACTGAACAAGACCATCTACGAACTCGACGCTTTTGTCTACAGCGCCTCCCACGACCTGATCGCCCCGCTCAAATCGGTGATGGGTCTGATCAACCTCTCCCGCCAGGTCAACCCCGGCAACGAAGAACACACGCGCTACCTCGACTACATGGAAGCCAGCATCAAGAAGCTGGACGATGTGATCAAGAGCATGATCCAGTTCTCCCGCAATTCCAAAGCGGAGCTGATCACCGAACCTCTCAACCTCCGCGAAGTGGTGGAGGAGATCGTGAACGACCTGCGCTACATGAAGGAATTCGACACGATCGACTTTGTCATCGTCATCGATCCCGCCGCGACGGTGATGACCGACGCGCAACGCTTGAAGATCATCATCACCAACCTGGTGAGCAATGCCGTAAAATATGCCGACCCCACCAAGACACAAAAGGAGGTGAAGCTCCAGTTCGAAAACGGGAACACCAGCTGGAAACTCTACGTATCCGACAACGGCATCGGCATCGACAAAAAATATCTCAGCCGCGTATTCGAAATGTTCTACCGCGCCACCGAACGCTCCCAGGGCTCCGGCCTCGGTCTCTACATCGTGAAGGAAACCGTGGACCGCCTGAGTGGCGAGATATTTGTCGATTCAGAAAAAGGTAAATGGACCCGCTTCGAACTGATCTTCCCCTCCGGCGTTTAACTCATCCGAACGCCCTTGTTGGTGTTCTTCACCAACAAGTTTTGGGGGAGCCACATAAAATCATCAACCAGCTTTCGCCACCCCCTTGGACAAATAATCCCACCCCAACCCCGCCGCCGCCTTTGTTGGTATTCCTCACCACGGAACAAACCGGATTTTGATATCTGCCCCAACAATCATCCACCCACATCAAACCATACCCCACAACGGTTGTTGGTGTCCCACCAACAACTCCACTCGGTGTGCCCACCCCAAAAAAAAGAAACACCCACAAAAAGAGAAACTATTCCCACCCCAACCCCAAATGGAAAGCCCTCCCGTCCTTAGTTTTTGCATTTGATCCTCCGTAAATTGCATCTTGAGGCAGATTCGACCCATGAAGAGCAGGATCATACTAAGTCTGGCAATTTGGATAGCAGCCGCCGGCATGGCGGTTGCCCAGCCCGGCACGTATAAATTCATGCACCTGGATGTAAACGCCGGCCTGTCGCACAACGAAGTGCTGAGCTTCTACAAGGACCGGAAGGGTTTTCTCTGGATCGGCACCGCCAGCGGTCTCAATCGCTTTGATGGCTATACGCTGAAAGTATTCCTACAAAACTCACGCGACACCACCTCCCTCGGCAGCAACTCCATCCAACGGATCTTCGAGATACCCGATGGCCGCATGGGCGTTCTCACCGCCGACACGTTCAACATCTATGATCCGGCGCTGGAAAGATTTCAACGCAACACCGCGAATTTTTATAAGACCTACAACATTCCCGCAGGACGGTTGTGGGATGTTGTCAAAGATGCCGCCGGAGACTTCTGGTTTCTCCACCTGCAAAACGGGGTGGGATATTACAACGCGTCATCAAAGAAGACGACATGGTTTCGCCACAAGCGGGGCGACGACACCACGATTGCTTCAGACACCGTGCGCTCTATGGCGCAAGACGCAAAGGGAAATGTATGGCTCTTGCATACCAGCGGTTTGCTGGAGAAGTTATCGCCCGCAAAAGATACCTGGAAGATCACCGAAAGAATACCGGTGCTGTACAATCGAAATCACGGAGAACACTACAGCTATCGCATGATCCTGGACAAGGACGACGACCTCTGGATCTGCGCCGAGAACGACGCACAGGGCGTTTATTTTATTGACACGCGGACGCAGACCCTACAAAATTTCACGTCCGAAGGAAAGGGGGCGAGGCTCACCACAAACCTGGTCCGCGATCTTGAAGTGGGCAACGATGGATTGATCTGGGTGGCCACCGACCACGGCGGGATCAACATGATTGACAAAAAGAACTTCTCCATCCAATACGTCGAGCATCGCGACGAAGACGAACGCAGCGTGGGGCAGAACACCGTCAACGTGCTTTACAAGGATAGCGAAGGCATTCTGTGGGTGGGAACCTATAAGAAGGGCGTGAGCTACTATCACGAGAACATCATCCGCTTCCCGTTGTACAAACACATACCGGCAGATACAAAGGGTTTGCCCTACGGCGATGTGAACCGGTTCGTAGAAGATGACAAAGGAAATCTCTGGATCGGCACCAACGGCGGCGGGCTTATTTATTTTAACCGCACCAACGGGACATTTACCCGCTATCGCAATATTCCCGGCGACAAGAATAGCCTGAGCAGCGACGTGGTGGTAAGCCTTTGCATAGACCACGAAAAGAAATTATGGATTGGCACCTACTATGGCGGACTGAACTGTTTCGACGGCAAGAAGTTTGTCCGCTACAACCACGATCCCGCAGACCCGTCGAGCCTGGCGACGATGAGCGTGTGGGAGGTCTTTGAAGACTCGCGCCATCGCTTGTGGATCGGCACGTTGAGTGGAGGACTCGATCTTTTTGACCCGCGTACAAAAACCTTTTCCCACTACAAAAGCGGCGACATGAATTCCATACGGTCCGACTACATCGCGGCGATCATGGAGGACAAGCAAGGCAACCTCTGGCTTGGCACCAGCGCGGGCATCGATGTGTTGCGTCGCGACCGGGGACGGTTCATGCACTATGGCAGCGAGAACAACAACCCCAACAGCCTCAGCAACGACGGCGTGC
>CBIHQM010000059.1:0-20717 GCA_966211885.1 uncultured Chryseolinea sp. | reverse complement strand
ATTTGTTGGCAACTTGTATAAGTTGTCATACACAAAACGTGATCTTTTTTATGTCAAGCCAACATGATATCGAGCGGAAGGCGTCCTTGTTCACCATGAACGGATTGGTGGATCCCCGATGGATGCCCGACACCGTCGCGCACAAAACGACAAGCCGCCCCAACGCTTCGCGCCCCGATGCCTTTGGCGTGTGGCGGGCATTTGTTCAGCGCTTCTTCAGTCGCATGAGCAAGGGCAACGCCGGTCTTTGATCGTACAATCCTTTCAACGCGACGATTCGACGCGTCCTATTTTGCTTTTGCCGGTATAGATTTGCTATGACACTTTCAAGCGTCAAGGGAAGCCGTTTGCCTAAGACTTCCCGCCGGATCACCAGCTGATATGCGTCAATTGGCCCGAACTTCAGGTCTTTGTCGGATCTTCCAAATTATTTTTACCCGCAGGTTTACCCGTGTCCAAATACGACTGGTTTCCGGGGCATTCAGGACGAAATTTTGATGCCGGACAGGAGCGGTGCCCTTTCAGAAAGATTTGTGTGGCGTGCGTCGCTGGGGTGTTTTTCCGGCAATCCTTGAAAGATTTAGATGCAGAAAACTATTATTTACCAACAAATAAATAAGTTGTAAATTATATGGCCAAGAACGATTTGAATCAGACAAGGATACGCAATGGTTGGGCGAAAAATGGAATTTGAGGTATTGCAGCGAATCGCGCGGATAGGAACCCGTCATGTGAGCAACGCAGATGACGAGGAGGACATCATACTCTCAAACAAGGTGAGTATGCTGATGAGCACATTGCCTTTGATCTACATTGTTGCGAATGTCTATGATCAGGGATGGTCCCGGATCACGCTCCCCATTCTCGCACAGCCACTCTTATTTTTACTTCCTGTTTTTGTGAACGCGGTGGGCTACACCACGGCCAGCCGGGTGCTGCTCAGTTGGAACATGCCGTTGCAAGCCTTGATCTTCTCGGTCTATAACAAATCGTCGGGAATGGACTTCCAGACATCGCACTACATGGGCATCCAATTTTCGATCATGGCCTCTTCGGTGGTGCCCTTTTTATTGTTTCGATTGAAGGATACCTTTCTGATGATGCTCTCCCTTGCCGGTCCATTCCTCGCCCTCACCTGTTTTGATCTCGTGCACAATTTCTTTGGCGTGGGCTACCATCAAAAGGGGTTAAGCGAAACCGGTTATGCACTGACGAAGATGCGGGTGTTGATCGGCTTTATCATCATCACCGGCAGTTCACTTTTTTTGAAACGGTCGGTCGAGAAGAAGGAGCAAGTGAACAAAGGCCTGATCGCAGACCTCGAAGGAAAGAACCGGGAGATCCTCGGCCAGTTGGAAGAGATCTCCACGCAAAACGAATATATCTCCGTTCAAAACAGTCAGCTGGAAAAACAGAAGCAGACCATTGAAAATCAGAATCACTTGTTGCAGATGGCCAAGACAGACCTGGAGAAAAAAGTAAAGGAGAAGACGGCCGACATTCTGCAAGCCAGCGAGGAATTGGAAAAGCAATACCTGCAATTGGAACAATTCGCATTTATGGCCGCGCACAATTTACGCGGCCCGGTGGCGAGGATACTCGGATTGCTCCAGCTCCTTCAATTTCCCGAGACGGACCTGTTGGAAAAAGAGAAGGTGATGACGCTCATCGGCAGTTCCATCCTGGACTTGGATGAGGTCATTCACGATCTCGTCTCCGTGGTCCAGGTGAAATACCAAAGCACGGGGAATAACAGGAGGTTAAAGGCGTCCGATATTATCGGGGAAGTATTGAGTCAGCTGAAGCAGGATTTGGATGCTCAGGGAATCGTGATTTCCAATCAAATCAATCCGCAGCATGAGATCACCGTGAGCGATGCGTTTGCCCACTCCATCCTGCACAACATCATCAGCAACAGCATCAAGTACAAGGATGCGTCGAAGACCCCTCACATATTTTTGCGTTCGGAGGTGAACGAGACCGAGTGTATCCTCGAGATATCCGACAACGGGATCGGCTTTGACTCCGATGCGCACCGCGACAAGTTGTTCAAACCGTTTTCCAGACTCAATACCCGCTTTTCCGGTAAGGGTCTTGGCCTCTACCTGGCCAAGGTGCAGGTGGAGAGCGCGGGTGGCCACATCTTCGCCAGCAGCAAGGTCAATGAAGGAACGACGATAAAGCTTCAATTCCCGATCACTACAGCCCTGTCCGGCCCGAATTAATAATGGCATCGCGGGTGGTATTCAAGCTACCGATAACAAAGCCACTCCATTCAGCGAGTGTAAACGCACAATCACGTTTACATCCGTTCAACGACGTGCGATATATCCTGAAGTATAGTGAATGACGATCTTTGTTTAAGTATCTTTACTGTACTGTTCGATACACGTCGGGGTTGACAGTATCATTTTTTGATGATCTTGTCCTGCACAGCTTAACGTTTTTTTCAGCATTCTCGCTTTTCAACTCCCGCAGTAATACACAGGTAAAAGAGCGTCCAGAGCGCACTGCAGATCTTGTGCCTTCTCCACAATCAAATCGTAGATCTTAATCCCGTATTTTTATGAAAACGATCGTGATCGTTGTGTTCTCTATCATCCTCCTGGCAGGTGCCTTCTTGTTGGGAGGCTACTACTATCTGCGGCACAGGCTTCAGCGGTTGATCACCTTGAAATATGCGGTGGTAGGGCCGCTCATCAAGAAGCTGGCCGCCAGGGAGGCCGTTAGCCGGACAGAGATATTGTTCATGGCCAAAGATCCCTCGCTGCGTCATGCCGTGTATCGTGTGCTGGAAGCCTATAGCCAGTCTGATCTTTTCCCCCACGAATTTTTTACCATCGAAAAAGGAGCGGAAAGCTTTTTAGTAACCTGGCTGGAATTTCCCACCGAGTTGGGCCGGGCGCCGCACGAAATAGAGCTCTATACCACGGTAGACCTGAATGAACTGGTAGACCAGACGTACTATGTCTTCAAATACCGCATGACCGGCGATCACTGGGCAGTTGATAACAACTGGATGCTGGGCGTGGCCGGCCCCTATGACAGCGAAAGCCAGCCCTACGACACCCCGCGAAGAATTTTTAGCCGGTTTTACTCCATCGATCGCATTTCGGCGAGGGGAGAAGTTCAATGGGTTCATGAAAATATCTAGACCGGATGATCTATTCCGTCATCGCAATCCCGGAACGCTTTACCCTATTTTATTTCTGCCTGACACACAGACTTTTAAAATATTGCCATTCGCTGATGGACTAGCACTACTTTAAAAATTTTGAATGTATTTTAGCGCCCGGCTTTTTCCCGGATGAACAAACGTTATGCTTCACGCAGGAGAAAGCCTTTACTTCAAAAACAAAAAATCAATTTATGGCTAAGGAAAGTATGGCAAAAGAAAATCCCGTTGTTGACGCACTGCGAAAACTGAAAGATGAGGAGGCTGAATTGTTGGTTAAACTGAAACCGCTTCAGGAGGCAATTAGTGCGCTTTAGAAAATTGTCGACAAATCTTAAAAAAAAGTGAAGTCGTCTGCGAAAGATAACTCCGGCGACCTTGTCGGCGTCGAAGAAAATGGACAGGAATCAAACGACGATTCTCAATAAGCGAACGAATCCGTCGTACGTTGCAAAGTTGCAGGGTTAAAGACTCTGCAACTTTTTTATTTAAGGCCGTTTTAAGCTGCAGCTGTAGAAAATTTTCAACACTTCCTGTCGAATTTTTCTTCACCATGCCGGTGGAGTCTGCTCGTTGAAATGGCATGGTGAACGGTGCAGGTTAAGGAAACTCCATTGCAGGCAGGTAACTGGCGGGATGTACGCCGTCGTCAGTCGTGGCAGTGAATTTGTCGTCCGCTGCCTATGAATTCTCCTAGAAACCTATCCACCGCCCTTCCCTCCCTCGTTGCGTCGTTAAAAGGATACGATGTGCAGCCGCCTTCACCGGTGGTTGTCGCACTCAACCGGCTAACCTACGGCGCCACATCCGAGTTGACAGAACAAGTAACCAAGCGAGGCATAAAGGACTACCTCGAAGAACAACTCTACCCCAAGGGTGAGGACGAGAGCGTGGTCCGGAAACTCTCAGAAGTGACGCTTCCCATTAAGTACAACGACAAAGATGGAAATCCTTTGGTGGATGAAGTGCGTGCTTTGCGGCTCATCGATGCACCGCTCAGCGAGCTCTGGAAACTGAACGACAAAGACGCCAATCTTCCTTATGCCGAAAAGATCCGGGCGCTGGAAGAAGTTCGCGTAGCATCCTGGTTGCGGGCAACTTACAGTCCATGGCAATTGCGCGAGGTGATGACGGAGTTCTGGCACAATCACTTTAATGTGAATGCATCCGACCAGAAGATCAGCACCGTGTTCCCGGTCTACGACCGCGACGTGATCCGGAAAAACTGCTTTGGAAATTTCAGAGCTTTCCTGGAAGACGTGTCCAAAAGTGCAGCCATGCTGTATTACCTCGACAACTTCACCAGCAAGGCCAGCCCGGCGAATGAAAATTATGCGCGTGAACTTTTCGAGTTGCACACGCTGGGTTCCGATTTTTATTTTAACAACCTCTACAACCGCTGGCGCGATGTGCCCGGCTCCACGGCCGGAAAACCCGTTGGCTATATCGACGAAGATGTTTATGAAGCGGCACGGGCATTCACTGGCTGGACGGTGGCCGACGGCGCTAGCAGTGGCAACGACAAACTTCCCAACACGGGTGAGTTTTATTATTACGATGGCTGGCACGACAACTATCAAAAGCGGATCCTGGGCACCGAGATCGAACCCAACCAACCGGCGTTGTCGGACGGACACCTGGCGCTGGACCTGGTGGCGCATCACCCCGCCACGGCCAAGCACCTTTGCAAAAAACTTTGTGTGCGATTCATTTCGGATCAGCCGCCACCCGCCGTCGTGGAGGGTGCGGTCAACGTGTGGATGCAGCATCAAAAAAGTCCCGATCAGATCGCGCAGACCTTGCGCTATATCCTAAACACCAAAGCGTTTGCCACCACGTGGGGACAAAAAGTGAAACGGCCCTTTCAGCTCATGGTCTCGATGTTGCGCGCCACGCAAGCCGAGATCACCCCAAACCAAGGGCTCACCGGGCAGTTGAGTCAGATGGGATATCTTCATTACAACTGGCAAACTCCCACCGGCCATCCCGACACGATGGATTACTGGCTAAGCTCCAACAGCATGATCGCGCGCTGGAATGTGGCGTCGTCGCTGTTGTCGGTCAGTCCCAACAACCGGATCGCCGCGCATGATTTCGCACGGTTGGTACCTCCTGGAATGGACAAGCCGCAGGATCTCTCGCGCTTCTGGATCGAGCGGATTTTGCTAAAAAAGAAGACGCCTGACTTTGAGCAGGCCATGATCGATTTTCTGCGCGGCGAGGGCAAAGCGGATCAATCTATCCCACCCAACAAACTGAACAACCGCCTCAGTGGACTCATCGCCTTGCTCACCATGACGCCGGACTTTCAATTGATTTAATGACCAACCTAACCCAACCAGCAACATGAAACGCAGGGAATTTATCATCGGTTGTTCCGCCGCGATCGCCGCCATGGCGGGCAGTCGCATCACCGGCTATTCGTTTTCTCCCGATGGCAGCCCGGGAAATATTCTGATCTATGTCTTCCTCCGCGGGGGATGCGATGGGCTCAACCTCGTGGCGCCCGTGAACGACCCCAACTACATCGCCAACCGGACCGCCGACGTTCGCGTGACCGACCATGGCGACACCGAAGGATTGTCGCTCGGCAATGGATTGGCCGGTCTCGACTTTCGTCTTCACAAAAAAACTTCCGCATTGAAAGAGCTCTACGATTCAAATGCACTGGCCATCATTCATGCTGCCGGCCTCACCAATGGCACGCGCAGTCATTTCGATGCGATGGACCTGATCGAGCGGGGTTCGCTTCAAAACAAAAACCTGAACGAGGGTTGGCTCACCCGCTTTCTGAAAAGCGTTCCCGCTGTGCCAGGGGAAAATAACATCGCGTCGGTGGCGATCGGTACGGTGGTGCCCACATCGTTCCTGGGAAGCAACAGCACGCTGGCCATCAGCAACCTCAACGACTATAAATTGCGCGGCGATAAGCGTTATGCTTCTATCCTTCAAAGTTTATACTCGGGCAATTCATTGCTGGATGAGGCTGCTCAGAACGCACTGACCTCCGTGGCGGTGATCAACCAACAGTTGCCCAAAGATGTCACCAACACACCGATGCCTTATGTGCCCGAAAATAATGTGAAGTATCCCGACAACCCGTTGGCAAGGTCGCTCCAAACGCTGGCGCAACTGGTCAAGATGGAAACGGGCCTGCGGGTGGCTTCGGTGGATTATGGCGGTTGGGATACGCATGAACATCAGCAAGGCGCCTTTGCCAATCTCGCCGAAGGATTGTCGACCGCGTTGGGTGCATTCTACAACGACATCAGCAACCATCAGAAACGGGTCACGCTGTTGGTGATGAGTGAGTTTGGGCGGCGTCTGAAATCCAACAAGAGCAACGGAACCGATCACGGTCACGGCAATGTCATGTTGGTCTTGGGTGGAGATGTGAAAGGAGGGAAGATGTATGGCACCTGGCCCGGACTTGAAAACGAACAACTCGACAACCACGTAGACCTGGCCGTCACGACCGACTATCGTCACGTGCTCAGCGAGATCTTGTTGAAGCGAATGGCCAACCCCAAACTAGGCTATATCTTTCCGGGCTACAAGGATTATAGACCACTGAATTTTCTCAACGGCAATGCGCTCCAGATCGATTACAACAATGCGAAATAGAGGCATGGGATAAGAATAAGAACACGGACAGTGCTCTGCATGAACCCGCGGCACGTCAAGGATGGTTATTTCATCTTCGTCTTTTTTTGTACTTTAACGGGAAAGAAACGACTTAGCGATGAAGCGCCTTATCTGTGTGTGGTGGATGACTCTCCTTATTTTTACAGCGGGAGCACAAGGCAATCAGGAGAGCCGCGTAAAAAAATATGGGATCAAAGACGGCCTTTCGCAGGCGGTGGTCAACAGCATTTCGCAAGACAACCAGGGGCTCATGTGGTTTGCCACCGAGGACGGGCTCAACCGTTTTGATGGCTATTCCTTCAAGAACTACAAGAACGACCCCGACAATCCCAAAACACTCGCGGATAACTTTATTCAAAATATATTCAGAGACTCCGATGGATCGTTCTGGGTCTCGTCGCGCAAAGGGCTTCACCACTTTGACGAGTCGCGCGAGCAGTTCACACTCTACCAGCACGCCGTTAGCAAGCAGGAGGTCGCCTCGCCGCAAAATGACGTGAGCTTTATCACCGGGGGGCGGGCCAACAATTTGTGGGTCGCGTGGTACGGTGCAGGCTTTGCGTCTTTTGATAAGAAAATGAAAGTCTTTACGCCCTACAATCCTCGTAATCTCAAAGGATTGAGCAGCACGCAGACCATTGTCTTGCACGAAGACAACTTCGGCTGGCTTTGGATCGGAACACAGAATGGCGGGCTCAACGTTTACCGGGTTACCAATGGGAAAGTGGTGGAGCGGAATGAACAGCTGTCGAACACCAATGCCATCCCGTCCTCCAACATCCGCTGCTTTGCCGAAGATGCTTCCGGCAACATTTGGATCGGGACCTCCAGTGGCCTGGTGGTGTATAAGCGGCAGGACAATCAATTTCACACCTTCGATTTCAAAACCCTGGCCGGACAGCACGGCAACATTTTCAGCCTGCTGATCGATCACCAGGAGAACCTGTGGGTCGGCATGCAAGGGGTTGGTCTTTTTTTGCTGGATCTGCGGCAGTTTGTCGATCGTCCCCTGGAGCAGGCGGCATTTCGTCACATGGAAGTCTTGCGCGACTACGACATCTCCCGCTGCACCGTGCAGTCGCTCTATGAGGACAAAGATGGAAATCTTTGGCTGGGCACGTTTGGCGAAGGCATCTACATGAAGAGCAGTGCCGAGGAGCGGTTCACCAAAATACAAACCCGGCAATTTTTCAAGACGGCTTCCAACGTGGTGCAATATCACGGTGTGACCTACGATGAAAACGGATTTTTGTGGTTGTGTACCGAAGGCAATGGCATTTACAAATCAAAACTCAACGGCGAAGTCATTCACCACTACACCGCCGACGGCCGCCCGGCAAGCATCGGCGACAACGCTGTGCAATGCGCTTTGCGCGACCGGGCCAACAACCTTTGGTTCGGAACCTACTCGAAAGGCATTTTCCGGTATGACGCCCAGCATGATTCCTTTGTAAACTATACCTACAAAGGCCAGCACAGCGGCAGCGGTGCCAACGACGTGCGAGCCTTGTTTGAAGACGCCAGCGGCAGCATCTGGGTGGGTACTAATCGCGGGGGGCTGTGCCAGATCAACAAAGACGCGCAAACGTATGGCAATCCTCCGGGCATGAACTCGACGCTGATGGATGGCGATATCCGAGCGATTGAAGAAGGCCGCGACGGGAAACTCTGGATAGGATTGTACGGCGACGCGCTTTACGAATTCGATGCGCGCTCCAAAAAAGCGTCGCAGCTCTTTTATGCTACCGAAAAAACCAGCGGTCTCAACAGCAACGTGGTCTTCGCCCTTCGGAACGATCATCACGGCAAGCTGTGGATCGGCACGGGTGGGGGAGGGCTATATGCCTATGATTACAAGACCAAAGCCTTGACACACTACGACGAGAAGACCGGCCTGGGCAACAACACGGTCTATGCCATCCTCGTCGACAACTCCAACAACCTTTGGATGGGTACAAACAAGGGCCTCTCCAAATACGAACAAGACCAGCAGCGGTTCACAAACTTTGATGCGAACGATGGGCTGCAGGAAGGACAGTTCAACGTGGGTGCAGCGGCCTACAACGACATCGCCGGCTACATGTGTTTTGGAGGCACCATGGGCGTAAGTGTTTTTTACCCCGAACGCGTGATGCGCGATTTGAAAGAGCCCGAAGTGCTGATCTCCGCCTTCGAACTTTTCAACAAACCGATCGAAGTAAACGAAAAGAACGACAGCGAATTTGTGCTCGACCAGGTGATCAGCCGCACACAACACATTACGCTGAGTCACGATCAATCGGTATTTACGTTCGAGTTTGTGGGCTTGAACTACAGTTACCCCGAGAAGAATCAATATGCGTATAAGCTGGACGGTCTGGACGACGACTGGAACTATGTAGGCCACCAGCGCACGGCTACCTACCGGTATTTGCCCGCCGGCGATTATACGTTTAAAGTAAAGGCCTCCAACCAGGACAACACCTGGGGCGACCACTATGCCAGCATCGACATCACGGTGTTGCCACCATTTTATCGCACGTGGTGGGCCTATAGTTTATATTTTGCCATGTCGGTGGCCATTGGGGGTACGGTGTTTATGATCCGGCGGAAACAAGACCGTTTGAAAAAGCGGTTGAAGATCGAAAAGGCGCAGCGCAAGCGCGAACGGCAGCGCGTGCGGGAGAAGTTGAGTTTCTTCACGGAAGTGTCGCACGAGTTTCGCACACCGCTCACGCTCATCATCGGCCCGTTGGAAGAAATGGTGAACCAGGAAAGCAACCCGTCCACGGTGCGGAAGCTGAAGTTGGTGAACCGCAATGCGCACAAGCTGCTTTCGCTGATCAATAAATTGTTGGAGTACCGGAAGATCGAGAGCGGCCATGTTACGCTCAAAGTGAGCGAAGAGAACATCGTTGCGTTTTTGGAAGAGATCCACATCACGTTCAAAGACCTCGCCGTGCAGAAGAACATCGAGTTCGTCTTGAATGCGCCTGAACCTTCGGCCCGGGTTTGGTTCGATACCGAGAGGATGGAGATGGCGGTGACCAACATCCTGTCGAACGCTTTCAAATACATTGGCCAGGGGAACCGGATCAGCATCACGCTGCTTGAGGATGCGGAGAGAATGGTGGTGCAGATCAAAGACAATGGCGTGGGCATCCCCGAAAAACACCTGTACAATATTTTCCATTGGTTCTATAAAGGCAACGACGCCGGGCCGATGAGTTCGGGCATTGGGTTGGCGCTGGCGCGCAAGATCCTGCACTTGCATCATGGCGAGATCATGGTCGAAAGCAAGGACGGCCAGGGATCCACCTTCAGCATCGTGCTGTTGAAAGGCTTTGCCCATTTCAAACCCGAAGAGATCGTATTGGAAAAAGACCGTCAAAAGCGGGTGGCCGAGAGTCTGCAACTTCCAGCGTGGCACGCGCCAGCCCAGGCCGACGAGGACGGGGCGGTACACAAAGGCGTGCCCGGCGTGTTGATCGTCGAGGACGATGAAGACATCCGCTCTTTCTTAAAAGAATATTTCGAAAAGCGCTACCGCATCCTGGAAGCAGCCGACGGCAAGGAAGCGTTGGCGATGGCTCTTGAATTTCACCCCGACCTCATCATCAGCGACGTGATGATGCCCGAAATGGACGGCATCACGTTGACGCGTCACCTGAAAACAAACCTGCGGACCAGTCACATTCCCATCATTCTGCTCACCGCCCGCAACACGCACAGTCAGCACAAGGAAGGCATCGAAGGCGGAGCGGATGCATATATCACCAAACCTTTTAGTCCGGAGATGTTGTCGGTGACCATCCAAAACCTGCTGCAAATGCGTGAAAACCTGAAGCGATTCTATCGCAACCTCTTCACGCAACATGCCGACCCGCCGCCCAACGTTCAAACCGGGCTGGAAGAAAAGTTTCTGCACACCATCCACGACACGTTGAAAGCCAACATGGACAACCCCGGCTTTAACGTGAACGAGCTTTGCGATTCGCTCAACATGAGCCGCACCTTAGTATATAAGAAAGTGAAGATGCTCACCGGCCTCACACCGGTGGAGTACTTGCGGTCGTTGCGCATGCAGGAAGCCGCTCGCCTGTTAAAGACAAACCAATACAAGGTGTTTGAAGTGGTGTATATGGTCGGGTTTTCCGACCTGAAGTATTTCCGCCAATGCTTTATAAAGGAGTTCGGACACCCGCCTTCGGAATATGGGAAGAGCACGTCCCCGTCGGCATAGCCCCTGGCGACTTGTAAACACGTTTTTTTGCAAATGAACAAATGCCCCCTGTCGCCGGGTGAAATATTGTTGTTGCCAGTTTTTTCGAAATTTTATGCTGAATTAAGCCCGAATTCAGGGATTTTTTGAAGTAAGAACATCTGCCCCCTACGAAATCCCATTTTACCCCTCCTGCCAGGAATCGTTTCCGGTAACCTTTACACAAAGGTTTGCGCCAATCGCAAGCCTGGTCTCTAACCTTTATAAAACCTATGAATCGCTACAGCCCACCCAACCTCAATTCGGGGTAGAAAAGGCAATGCCTTTTTACGCCCGCATGCTACAAATGAATTCTTGATACCAACTAAAACCTATGAAATTTAAACATCTACTAAACCGTATGCTGTTCCTGGCAGCGATCGTCATGATCACACCGGCTGCAGCATTTGCCGTACCTGGCCGGGTGGACAACACCATCCAGGGAAAAGTTACTTCGTCGGATGATGGTTCCGCCTTGCCCGGTGTGAACATCATCGTGAAGGGCACGTCCATTGGCACTACCACCGACGCCGATGGTAGTTATTCTATTTCCGTTCCCAGCACAGAATCGGTGTTGGTCTTCACCTTCATCGGCTTCAAGACACAGGAGATTGCCGTCGGAAATCAAACGTCCATCGACATCACGCTCACCGCCGATATGGAGACCTTGTCGGAAGTGGTCGTGGTGGGTTATGGCGAGCAAAAGAGAGAAACACTCACCGGATCCATCTCGCAGGTAAAGGGTGAGGATTTGGTGAAGAGCCCGCAACCCAACGTTTCAAACTCGTTGGCAGGACGCTTCTCGGGTATCATTGCCAACAACCGCGGTGGCGAGCCCGGTTATGACGGCAGTACCTACAGCATTCGCGGCCAGGCAACAACCGGCAACAACGACGTGCTCGTGGTGGTCGACGGTATCCCCGGACAACTCGGCGGCTTGGAACGATTGAACCCCAACGACATTGAAAGCATTTCCATCCTGAAGGATGCTTCTGCCGCGGTGTATGGGAGTCGCGCAGCCAACGGTGTGATCCTCGTGACCACCAAGCGTGGAAAAAGTGGTAAGCCCACCATTTCGTATAGTTTCAATCAAGGCTTCTCATCGCCCACGCGGTTGCCCAAGATGGCCGACGCGCCGACGTATGCGACGATCCAGAATGAGATCGACTACTACAACAACAAGGCTGGCGGGATGAATCAACATTATTCCGATGCAGAGATCCAGAAATTCCGCGATGGTTCCGATCCGCTCGTTTATCCCAACACCAATTGGGCAAAGGAAACCTTGAAGCGGGTAGCGCTTCAGAATCAACACAACTTGTCTATTAAGGGCGGTACCGACGACATCCGTTACTTTGTGTCGCTGGGAAAAACTTTTCAGGATGGTTTGTATAAAAATGGAGCGACCAAATACAACCAATACAATTTCCGGTCGAACATAGACGCCAACGTCACGAAAGATTTCAAAGTAAGTCTTTCACTGTCGGGAAGACAGGAAGACCGGAAGTATCCGGTGTATGGCGCCAACGATATTTTCCGTTCTATCTATCGCGCTTACCCCACGGTCGTTGCAACCTATCCCAACGGACTTCCTTCTACGGGTATAGAAAATAACAACCCTACGGTGATGGCTACCGACAAGGGGGGTACCAACATGAACCCGATCACTACGTTCAACGGTATCCTGCGGGCAAGCTATGCCATTCCGTATGTAAAAGGTCTTTCGATCGACGGCTTCTATGCCGTGGATAAAATCTGGAATTTCGGCAAAGTGTTTTCAAAACCCTATACGCTGTATCGCTATAACAGCGCCGACGGCACCTATTCGCCGGTGGTGACCGGTGGTTCATCCGGATTGGGCAAGCTCGTGGAGTCACAGGAGAACACCAGCATGATCACCGACAACCTGAAGCTCAACTATGAGAAGCAGATGGGCAGTCACTATGTGAGCGCTTTCGTGGCCTATGAACAGAGCAAGACGCACCGCGAAACGTTCAATGCGACCCGCATCAACTATCCGACCATTCAAACCCCTGAACTTACACAGGGTGGTTCGGCAAGTTCAGACCGCGATAACACCGGCAGCAGCTATAACTACACGCGCAAAAGTTATATCGGCAAGGTGGCCTATAACTACAAAGAGAAATATTTGTTGGAGGTGCAAATGCGGATCGATGGTTCGTCCACTTTCCCGAAAGGAAAACAATATGGCTACTTCCCGGCTATTTCTGCAGGATGGAGAATCTCGGAAGAAGGCTGGTTCGAGAACGTATCGTTTGTAAACGATCTGAAGATCCGTGCATCGCATGGTCAGTTGGGTAACGACAACGTGGGACAGTTCCAATACTTCAACAACTACTCGTTCAACAACACCTATACGGTTGGTAGCGACAAGCATCCTGGTATCGACCTCACCAAGCTGGCCAACCCCAACATCACGTGGGAAGTGTCAAAGAAGACCGACGTCGGTTTGAATGCCACGATCTTTAGAAACATCACCCTGGAATTCATCTACTTCAGACAAGACCGCTCCGACATCCTGGCCGCGCGCAACGCGTCCATCCCCGGTGTTTCGGGCATTGTGAATCCCTACGACGACAAAACTGACAAATATGTTCCACTGGTGCCGTTCGAGAACATCGGTAAAGTGAAGAGCACGGGTTTCGAAACCACGTTGGGTTATTCGAAACACCAGGGCAATTTCTGGTATGGCGCTTCGGCCAACATGACACTGGCCAAGAGCCAGATCATCTTTATCGACGAAGCTCCCGGTGTGCTGGATTATCAACGCCAAACCGGCCGGCCGATGAACACCTATCTTTTGTATAACACGATCGGCATCTTCCGCACGCAAGCCGACCTCGATTCACATCCTCATTTGTCGGGCGCACAACTCGGCGACCTGATCTACGAAGATTACAACAAGGACGGCAAGATCACTGCCGACGACCAGATGCGCACCAAGTATGGCAACATTCCCCAGATCACGTACGGCCTCACGCTGAACGGTGGCTGGAAGAATTTCGATATCTCGCTGCTCTTCGCAGGGCAGGCGCGGGTGAGCCAGTATGTGCTGGCCGAGTCGGGAACGGTTGGAAACTTTTACCGCACCTGGGCCGACAATCGCTGGAGCCCGTCGAATACCGAAGGAAGCTATCCCCGGGTAGATTCGCGTGCATCGTCGTCGATCAACGGCGGTTCGTACAAGAATAATTTCTGGCTGAACAATTCGGCTTTTGTGCGACTCAAGAACGTTTCCATTGGCTACAATGTACCGGTAACGTTGCTCTCCAAGTATCGCATCAGCGGGTTGAGATTGTATGCCAATGCGTTCAACTTGTTCACCATCACCAAAGTGAAAGATTATGATCCCGAGGGAAGCAGCGAAAGCGGGCAATTCTATCCGCAGCAGCGCATCATCAATGTTGGTGTAAACATTCAGTTCTAAAAACGAAAGATCATGAAACTAAGATTCAATTACATACTACTGGCAGGCGTGATCACGCTCGGCGGATTGGCCGTGAGTTGCAATAGCGACCTGCTCGACGTGCAACCCACCGACCGCATCTCCGACGACGCCATCGCCTCGGACTCCTCGCTGTTCGAGGACTTTGTGATCAACCGGTACATGGGCGTGCGCCTCATGGACAAGGAAGCCGAAGGCACACCTCCCGGTTTTGGTCGCGGCTTTGAGTACGCCCTGTGGGCGTCGCTCACCGACGAAGCCATCTACAACAACGACGACAACACCTGGGTGGTCCAGCGTGGGCAATTGGCGCCGGAAAACACGGGTATCGCCGGCACCATCTGGTCGCGGAGCTACCGGAGCATCCGGGAATGCAACTATGCGCTGAGCATCATCAACAATGTGACCATGACGGAACAACGCCGCGCACGCCTCACCGCAGAACTGAAATTTATTCGCGCCTACCGCTACCAGGATCTCGTGCGTAATTACGGCGCCGTGGTACTGATGGGTGACAATGTATACGACCTGGACAATGACTTAACGGATGCCGCATTGTTTGTGCGCTCCTCCGTGGCCGAAGGGATCCAATACATCAACACCGAATTGACGCAGGCTGCCGCAGGACTTCCCACCGCCAACGACAGCAACTGGAAGCTGGGTCGTGCAACCAAAGGCGCTGCATTGGCTTTGAAGTCGCGTGTCTTGTTGTATGCGGCCAGCCCGCTTTACAACGTCGGCACCTGGCAGGCAGCAGCAGACGCCGCCAAAGAAGTGATGACCCTGGGCTATTCGTTACATCCCGACTACCGGAACTTGTTCCTCACCTCGTCGAGCAGTGAAATTATTTTCGAGCGGTTGTATAGCGTAGGCGCGCGTCACGTGTGCCTGGAGATCTCCAACGGTCCCAACGGCTATGGCGGATGGGCCGGCAACTCGCCCCTCCAAAACCTGGTCGATGCCTACGAAGTGAAAGTAGACGCCAACACCGCCGTGCCTTTCGACTGGAACAATGCTACGCACGTTCAGAATCCGTATGTCAATCGCGACCCGCGTTTTTATGCCAGCGTTCTTTACAACGGTGCATCGTACCGTGGCCGGCAGATCGAGACCTTCCTCCCGGGTGGCCTGGACAGCAAAGACGGACGCGACAACTGGAACGCATCGAAGACAGGCTACTACCTGTTGAAATTCCTCGACGACAAACTTCCGATGGACAATCCTTGGGATGTGGCCGGCGTGCAGCCCTGGATCTACTTGCGCTACGCCGAAGTGTTGCTCAACTATGCGGAAGCTCAAAACGAAGCCTCCGGTCCGGATGCGTCGGTGTATGATGCCATCAACAAGATCCGCACCCGCGCGGGCATGCCCAATCTGCCTGCGGGCCTGACGCAAGTCACCATGCGCGATGCGATCCGCCACGAGCGACAAGTAGAGTTGGCTTTTGAAGAGCACCGCTTCTATGATGTGCGCCGCTGGAAGATCGCGATCGACACCGAGAACGAACCGGCCTATGGTGTGAACATCACCAAGAGCGGCACCGGCACGCTCACGTTCGAAAAGAAGGTGGCCTTGGATGGGCGGAAATTTGAAGAGAAGCACTATTGGCTGCCGATCCCCCGTGCCGAGATCCTTTCGTCCGGGAACAAGCTCGAGCAGAATCCTTCGTATTGAAATAATTCTTAAGTCCTGAGAACAAGGCAGCGCGTTCTCGCAAAACGCGCTGCCTTTTCTTTTTATGCGCTGTCAGCATGCATCTACCGATCCGCTTCTTTGGCCCTTCGCTACTCTTGGTTGGAGTAACGTGTTGTCTGCTGTCCTGCAGCGAGCGGAAGGAGACTTTATTCACCGCGATGGACGCTGCCGGCACCGGCGTGACCTTTGTCAACACGGTGGAGGAAGATGATGCGTTCAACATTCTTACCTATGAATATTTATACAATGGAGGAGGTGTAGCTGCGGGCGATCTGAACAATGACGGCAACATCGATTTGCTGTTCACCGGCAATGCTGTACCGAACAAGCTCTATCTGAACAAAGGCGAATGGAAATTTGAAGATGTTACCCAAACGGCAGGCATAGCCGGAAGACCGCGTTGGAAAACGGGCGTCACGCTGGCCGATGTGAATGCCGATGGCTGGCTCGATGTGTACATTTGCTACTCTGGTCCGGGCAAGGCGAGCGATCGTTGCAATGAACTCTATATCAACCAACGCACAAAAGTACCCACCTTCACCGAACGCGCAGCCGAATATGGCCTCGACGCTTGTGGTACATTTTCTACACAGGCCTCCTTTTTTGACTATGACCTGGATGGTGACCTCGACATGTTTTTGCTCAACCACGCACGACTCACTTACAACCCTTTCTTCAATTCCAAAAAGCTTCGCGCCATGCGTCACCCGGAATATGGGAACCGACTCTATCGGAACGACGATGGCCATTACAAAGACATTAGCATTGAAGCCGGCATCCACGGCAGTGGTGTCAACTTCGGCCTGGGGGTATCGGTGGCCGACATGAATGAAGACGGTTGGCCCGATCTATACGTGACCAACGACTATGAAGAGCAAGATTTCTTTTATATCAACAAGGGCGATGGAACCTTTCGCGAAACCTTGAAAGAATCTTTCCGCCACATTGCCCGCAACGGCATGGGCTGCGACATTGCAGACTACAACAACGACGGCCGGCCCGACGTGGTGGTGGTGGACATGTTGCCGGAAGACAACTATCGTCAGAAGATCTTAAAAGGTCCTGATGATTTCGACCGCTACAATTTGTTGCGCGACAGTGGCTACCACCACCAGAACATGCGCAACGTATTGCAATTGAACATGGGCTTGCGCAATGGCGTGCCCGTGTTTAGTGAAGTAGGGCAACTCGCCGGTGTTTCCAATACCGATTGGAGTTGGTGCCCCTTGATGGCCGACTTCGATAACGATGGCTATAAGGATCTTTTTATTACCAATGGTTTTTTGCGCGACTTTACTAACCTGGATTTTGTAAAGTATGTTTACCAGGACAAGCAAAAGAATCAACGTCCCTATGAGATCGTCAAGCAACTTCCTTCTACGCGCATCAGCAACTATGCATTCCGAAACCAGGGCGACCTCACTTTTCAAAATGCTGCGATAGACTGGGGATTGTCGGAGGCATCGATTTCAAACGGGGCGGCATACGCCGACTTGGATAACGATGGTGACCTGGACCTGGTGACCAATAATATTAATCAGACTTCTTTTCTATATCGAAACAATACCGATCACGGGCAGTCGCATTACATCAAAGTCAGGATCAAGGGGTCGGCGGGGAACACGAATGGCATTGGCGCAAAAATAGGCATCCGGGTGGGTGGTCAACTACAGGTGCAGGAGTTGTGTCCCACGCGTGGGTTTCAGTCTTGCATGCCAGCGGAGATTATTTTTGGGACGGGCGCAAACACGGAAATCGATTCGCTTTGGGTGCTGTGGCCGGACCGCAAGATCGATATGAAACGAAAGGTGAAAGCCGACACGACGTTGGTACTTAGTGAAACCGCCGGCGCGATATATCCGCACCCTGCAGATCATAGCAGATTCCCTTGGTTTGAAGACACGACCCTTAAATCGGCCGTTGCCTACCGGCATGTAGAGAATGAGTTTATCGATTTTAAAATTCAATATCTTCTTCCTTATCAACTTTCGAAGTATGGCCCATGCCTCGCTTCGGGCGACGTGGATGGTGATGGCAATGACGATTTTTTTATTGGGGGTGCTAGTGGTCATCCCGGTCGGTTGTTCATCAGCACATCACAAGGCTTTACGCCGGCGGCTAGCCAACCTTGGATGGCCGATAGTTTGAGCGAAGACACGGGCGCGTTGTTTTTTGATGCCGACAACGACGGCGATCGCGATCTTTATCTGGTGCACGGTGGTGTGGAGTTCCCGGCCACGGCTGCGGTGTTGCTCCAGGATAAGTTATTTGAAAATGATGGCAAGGGAAATTTCAGCGGTGTAGCCACGGCATTGCCCCGGGAAGTGTCGAACGGAAGCAGCATCGCTGCCAGCGATTTTGACAAGGATGGCGACCTCGACCTCTTTGTCGGAGCGCGGGCTATTCCGGGTAATTATCCGTTGCCTTCGGTGTCGCTGCTGCTGCGCAACGATTCACGGCCGGGCAAGATGTTGTTCACTATCATCACACCTGAATTTTTGCGCAAACCTGGGATGGTCGCATCCGCTGTCTGGATGGACTACAATCACGATTCGTGGCCAGACCTGTTGCTGGCTGGCGAGTTCATGCCCGTGATGCTCTTTGAAAATCACAACGGCACCTTCGCCGACCGGACGTCTTCCGCTGGGCTGAGTAAAACATCAGGCCTGTGGTGCCAATTGCTGCCCGCCGATGTCGACAATGATGGCGACCTGGATGTGATCGCAGGAAATGCCGGTTTGAATCTCCCTTTCAGAACATCAGACCAAGAACCCATTGCCCTCACCTATGGAGATTTTAATGGTGATGGCCAGGTAGATCCGTTAATGACCACTTATGTACAGGGAAAACGTTTTCCGTATCCCTCGCGCGACGAATTGCTGGAAGTCATGCCCGCGTTAAAAAAGAAATTCGTAACGTACGCGTCATACGCCGGGGCAACATTGCAAGATGTGTTGTCGGATGAAACGCTGCGCCGCGCCTCCCATCTGGAGGCCGCGAATACCCGCAGCTGCTTTTTGATGAATGCGGGCAATGGAAAATTTGATGTCGTTGCCCTTCCGGTGGAGGCGCAGTTCAGCATGAACTCCGCCCTGGCGTTTGAGGATTTTAATGCGGATGGTGTAAAGGATATCCTGCTGGCGGGCAACTTTTATCCTTACCGTGTGCAGGCAGGCCGTTGTGATGCATCCAGCGGGTTGATCCTGAAGGGAACGGGCCACGGTAAATATGTGCCGCTGTTTTTTGATACCACGGGCTTTTATGCCGCCGGCGACGTGCGGACGATGACCGTGTTGAAGACCAATGGAAAAGAAAATCAATTGGTGATCGGAGTGAATGATGCATCGCCTATGGTGTATCGCTATAAAACAAAATAATCATAACCCTAACGAACGGTGAACATTCGATTAAGAAATCTCTTTGCGTTGCTGGTCATAGTTTCCGGCAGTTGTTTCAAGCGCGACACAGAGCAGCCGGTAGCGGCCGAAAATGAAACAGTCATCACCATCCATCTCGACGATAAAAAACAGACCATCCGGACTTTTGGAGCGTCCGACGCGTGGGCGTGTAATTTCATTGGTTAGTTGACCGATGAGCAGCGCAACCAGGTAGCGGATTGGCTTTTTAGTACGGCCTTGGATGAAGAAGGAAAACCCAAAGGCATCGGGCTGTCGCTGTGGCGATTTAACATCGGCGCCGGGAGCGCGGCACAAGACAACATCGCGGATGAGTGGCGCCGCACGGAGGGATTTTTAAAGGACGACCTCACCTACGATTGGAACAAGCAAGCGGGCCAGCAATGGTTTCTCGATGCAGCAAAGACAAGAGGGGTCGATCAGTTTGTGGGCTTCGCGAACAGTCCGCCGGTGCAACTTACCAAAAACAAAAAAGCGTTTTCAAGCGATGGTCAACAGGGTAACATTGCCAGGGAAAAGTACGATGCATTCGCCGTTTTCCTGACCACTGTCGCCAGGCACTTTCAGGAAAAGGGAATTGTGTTGAACTATCTCAGTCCGTTCAACGAGCCGCAGTGGGATTGGACCAGTGGTAGCCAGGAGGGCACACCCTACACCAACCAGGAGATGTTCGACATCACCCGGAAGTTGGATTCGATCATCACCAAGGAAAATCTTCCCACCAAAATACAGGTGGCGGAAGCCGGCTCCATGGTTTACCTCTATGGCACATCCGACAAACCCACGCGCGGTAACCAGATCGAAGATTTCTTTTCTCAGGGATCGACGCGGTTTCTCGGCGGATTTAATTCGGTCGACAAGATGATCTCCGGTCACAGCTACTTCACCTCGGCGCCGGTAAAGGACATGATCTCGGTGCGCCAGTTGGTGAACCAGAAAATAAAATCGGTCTCCGTGCCCCTTGAATTCTGGCAAAGCGAGTATTGTATCCTGGGCGACCAGGAGGAGGTGCCGGGGCCCGGCAAAGACACAGGCATGGTGCCGGCGTTGTATGTGGCGCGCCTCATCCACCACGACCTC
>CBIHQM010000058.1:0-21204 GCA_966211885.1 uncultured Chryseolinea sp. | reverse complement strand
TGCTCACGGTGGTATCGTCCTCGCCGTGAAAAGCCAAAACAAGGATGCCATTATTTGCATTGTTGCACGCCTTGTTCTGATCGTTTTGATGAGCACACACGGGCGCGATGCCCCTGACCTTCTGGCCATATACCGGGTCTTGTGCATAGCCCCACACGCCACCGCCGCCGAGGCTCAATCCGGTGAGATAAAGCTGGTCGGGATCAACATTGTAGTTTTGCAAAACGTAGTCCACGACGGGGTTGATGTGATTTTTATTATTCCAGCCCGGTTGGCTTGTCGGGAGTTGGGGGGAGATCAGTACAAATTCAAAATCTTCACCATCCTCCACATAGTTGGGTGGCGTATTGTTTACGTTTATGATTTTGCTCATGTCGGCATCCGTATTGCCCCGCTCCAGCAGGCCGTGCAGAAAGATCACCACGGGAATCTTCCGTCCTGTCGTGGAATAGGTTGGTGGGAGATATTCCCAATACCGAAGCCCGTTTGGCAATGTGCGGATTGTTTGATTCGCGGTGCTTTGACCGTAAAGTTGTACAGCAGTGCTCACGAGGAGCACCCATAGTGAGAGGGTTTTAATTTTCATGGATTGGTTTTGAGGATTTATTTGAATTTAGTTTTACAACATGTCGTGTTTTGTTTTTCCGCCTGTCCAGCAAAGTAATTTTTGCAATGATCTATCACTTCATTGACACATCCTTCATCTTTTTACTTTTGTAGAATATCGCCACAAAGACGGAAACTTTAAATAATGTCTAACGCGAACCTTGTGGGTGCCCCGGGTAGCTATCGCCTTGCCGACGCCGGGCCGAACTTCATGATCACAAACTACTTTTTCTTTTTTGCTGGCGCTTTCTTTTTCGCGGCCTTCTTAACGGTCTTAGCTTTAGTTGTTCGTTTTTTTGCAGAGACGGACTTGGTGATGGTCATTCCCTCCATAATTTGTTTTTTATCTTTTACCTTGGCGAGGGAATTGGCATAGGCATCCTTCATCAGCTTTTTGATATAAGCTTTCGGGAATTCTGCCGGGTCCTTCACCAGGATATAACGGTATTGATTGCCTTCACCCATCAAGCGCTTTTCGGGGTCGGCAATTTCGGAACCCCAATAAAAACCGAAGTGAACGTTCATGCTGGAGCGGCCAACGGCGATGGAACAGAACGTGTGCCCTACCCGGTCGGTGGGGGACCAACCGAATGCCACGGCGTTGTAGTTATCGTAGATGAGTTCGTTGGTTTGCGGATAAAGATCCCACACAAAGTCCCGGAGAAACCAGACCGTTTCCTGGATACCGCTGGGGAACGGTTCTAGAAATTTCGACAGGTCTTTGGTTTCGGCTTTGCTCATAGACTGGGTGATGAAATTAACCATTTCAAAACAAAAATCGAAATTACCTTTTCGTTACGTTTCGGCGCAGACCGTCCAGGCGCTTGTCGCCGGTCGATTGCTAATATCCCGCATTATGCCCATCTTCATTTCTCAAAAACAAAATCGTATGAGACCCTTTATATTCCTGCTATTCATCGCGCTTTCCCATACGCTCCATGCCACGGCCGTGTCGGGATTTGTGTTTGCCGATAAAAACAACAATGGCCAGAAGGATAAAGACGAAGTCGGCCTGCGGGGTGTGGCCGTATCGGACCAGGTGCAGGTTGTTCAAACGGATGGCACCGGTCATTATACGATCGACGATGTGAAGGGCTATGGTTTGGTCATGATCTGTTTACCCGACGGGTATAAAGCAGCGGCAACCTATTGGCAAAAGATCCCCGAAACCGGGGGTGAGTTAAATTTCGCCCTCCTCAAAACCGCGACCGTTACTTCTTTCTCCTTCCTGCATGCTTCCGACACCCACATCAGCGAAACGAGCCTTCCCCGAACCCAACGCCTGCGCGCGATGGCCGACTCCTTGAAGCCTGCTTTTGTGTTAGTGACGGGCGATCTCATTCGCGATGCCTTGAGAGTTCCCGAAAAAGAAGTGACGGCGTTGTATGATCTCTACCTGAGCGAGACCCATAAATTCTCCATGCCCGTGTGGAGCGCCGCCGGCAACCACGACAACTTTGGAATTGAACGGCATTTGTCGCTGGTAGGAAAAAACAACCCCTTGTACGGCAAAAAAATGTTCCATCACTACTTTGGCCCCAACTACTACAGCTTCAATTATGGCGGGATCCACTTTGTGGCCCTCGACGATATCGACTATGAAGACTTGTGGTACTACGGTCATGTGGATTCCACGCAAGTGGCGTGGCTCAAAAACGATCTTGCCGCGATCCCTCCCACCCAACCGGTGGTTACGTTTGCGCACATGCCGTTCTTCTCGGGTGGGCTTAGTCTTTCCAATTTTGAAGAGACTGGACCGGGCCGGTCATTGGAGCGCCAGCATGGCATACTTCATTATCGCCACGTTGTCTCCAACGCACAGGAGTTGGTGGCCATCCTGAACCAGCGCCCCTACCCGCTTTCCCTGGCAGGCCATTTTCATTTTCGCCAGGTGTTCACCTTTGAGTCTTACAACCAGCCCACGCGTTATGAACAAACCGCCGCCATCGTCGGTCCTTCGGAAGAGGGCACTATAAAATTGCCGTCGGGCTTTACGCTTTATACCGTGAAGGATGGCAAGATCAGCGAAGGAAAATTCATTCGCCTCGATACCAAGTAACGATCGTTTATTAGAAAAAAAAGTTGACTAGTTTCTGGCGGGAACATAGACCGTGAACACCGCGCCCTTGTTCAATTGTCCGGAGGCTTCGATGAAGCCCTGGTGGTTCTCTATAATTTTCTTGCAGATGGCCAATCCGATGCCGGTACCTGGATATTCGTCTTTGCCGTGAAGGCGCTGGAACACCTGGAAGATGCGCTCGTTGAACTGCGGCTCGAACCCGATGCCATTGTCGGTGATCACGATCCGGTGATAGAGGATGTCTTCCGCATCCTTGTGATGCACGTGATCGCGCCCCACCTTGTCGGCGTGGATGGCGATCAGCGGCGGCACGTCCGTCTTGGAAAATTTCAGCGCGTTGGCGATCAGGTTGGTAAACAATTGTTCGAACTGGAAGCTGATGATGTTCAACACCGGCAACGTGCTGGACAGGATGACGGCTTGTTTCTGATCGATGGTGTCCTTCAATTGCTCTTTCACGATCTGAAGGATCTGGTTGAGGTCGGTCACCTCAAAATATTTTTCGTTGGTGTTGGCCCGCGAGAAGGAGAGCAAATCCATAATGAGTTGCTGCATGCGGACGGAGGCCGATTGCATGCGTTGAAAATAATCCCGGCCCCGCTCGGAAAGATTTTTTGATTCCACATCCAGGATGCGGCCGGCGAAGGTTTGGATTTTTCGCAGGGGCTCCTGCAAATCGTGGCTGGCCACATACGCAAACTGCGCTAGTTCGTCGTTGCTTTTCAGCAGGTTTTGGTTGAGCAGGTTCAGTTCGGTAGTGCGTTGCAGCACTTTGTTCTCCAATTCGTCGGTGAAGAGCTTGCGGTCGTGGATATCGGTGCTGGTGCCAACCCACATCTCAATTTTTCCCGTCACGTCGCGTTGGGGCACGGCGCGGCTTAGCTGCCAGCGATAGGTGCCCTCGTGATGACGGAAGCGGTGTTCGAATAGAAAATCGGTACCGGTGGTCTGCGATTCCTGCCAGGCTTTCAGGGTGCCCTTGCGGTCTTCGGGGTGAATGGTCTTCCACCAGCATTCGGCCAATTGTTTGGGATCGATGATGCCGGTGTATTGGTATACCGACCGGCTGAAGTAATTCAGTTTACCGGCCCTGTCCGTGGTCCAGATAAATTGAGGCATGGAGTCGGCCAGGGTCCTGAATTTCTTTTCACTTTCTTCGATGACGCGTTCGGCGCGTTTGCGTTCGGTGATGTCCATCATCGTGCCCAGCATGCGCAGCGGGATGTGCTTGTCACTATAGAATACTTTGCCTCGCGTCTGGATCCAGTGCACCGACTGGTCGGGGTGGACGACACGGGCTTCGTAGTAGTAGGTTCCCTTCTTCAAGGCAACATCAAATGCTTTTTCTATCACGCGCAAATCGCGCGGGTAAACGGCCTGGCGCATGTCAGAGAAGCTGAGGTGCGTGCTTTCCGGATGCCCGAAGACGCGGGCCAGGCGCGGCGAGTGAATGATGTCGAAGGTTTTGAGGTCGAGGTCCCAGGTGGCCATCTTTGTGCCCTCCGTGGCGAGCGTGAGGCGTTCGGCGGCGTCGGCAAGTTGCTGGCGCGCGGCCACCTGTTCGGTCACGTCATAGCCCATGGCGAGTATGGCGTTGATCTTGTCATCCGCGTCGCGCAGGGCCTTGAAAATGAAGTTCACATACACATCGCGGATACTGCCATCGCGCTCCAGGCGGGCGACCGATTCCCGGCCTTCAAACGTCTTGCCGGTGTTGTACACGTCAATCATCAAGTCCAGGAAAGGCTGGCCTTTCAATTCGGGTATAGCGTCCAGCACAGGCTTGCCCATCACGCGGCGATCTTTGCCCCACAATTTCAGAGACTCGTCGTTCGCCAACTCGATGATGAATTGGGGCCCACTAAACACAGCCGTAGAGATAGGTGCCTCGGCAATGAGACTTCTCAATTGCCGGCTGGTTTCTTCTGCATGCTCCAGGTTCTGCACTTTTCCAGTGGTCTCGTTGCAAACTACCAGCACACCTTCCACGGTTCCGGATTCGCCACGAACCGGACTATAGCTAAAGGTCCAATACACGTCCTCCAGCCCGCCGTTGCGATAGATGGGAATCAGTTGATCTTCAAAATAAAACGACTCGCCATTTTTCATCACCCTTTCGATGAGCGGGCCGATGGTGGTCCAAATCTCCGGCCAGCACTCTACTCCGCGCTGTCCAACCGCATGGGGATGTTTTCCGTTGGTACCCAGACTGGGCCGGTATGCGTCGTTATAAAATTGGATGAGATCCGGTCCCCACCAAAGAAACATGGGAAACGGCGACGAGAGAATAATGCTCAGCGTGGTGCGCAAGCTTTGTGGCCATCCGGACGGAGGTCCGAGGGGCGTCAGGCTCCAATCGGTGGACCGAATGCATTCGCCCAACTCACCGCCTCCCGAAAGGAATTGTTCCGTGCTATGCGGGCTCTCGATGATCATCGCTGCCGGGATTGGATGATAAATTTTTCCTTGGAAGGCTGTGGAAAGGAGTGCCAGTTTGTACTGAGTATTTGGTGGATGATATTTTTCAGTACACCAAAGTTTCTCGGTTTGGAAATGTAATAGTGCGCGCCGCCTTCGTATACCTTGTCGATCATTTCCGGTTGAGTTGACGTCGAGAAAATAACAATGGGGATGTGTTTAAGTTTTGGCGACTGTTTCAGCTCCTGCAAGCACTCCATCCCATTCTTGCGGGGCATGTTCAAATCGAGGAAGATCACATCGGGAAGAAGGGCATTCTCGAGGATCGTCATCAGTTGCTCCCCGTCATTGGCCATCGTGAGCTGCGTTCCGCCAGAGATCTCCCGGAGGGCCTCCTCGAAAAGGAGGCGATCGTCTGCATCGTCATCCGCCAGGAAAATGGTTTTTTCGGGTTTCATCGGAAAATGCTAAAGAGCCTGCTCCAAAAGGCCGGGTCCCTAAAATACCCAAGTCCTCCCCCACTTCCAAGACAACTTCGGCGAACCGTTCAGCGATTCACGGCCAAATCCGGAGCAAAAACGACGCACCACATCGTTTTATTCGCGAACACAAAACCCGGATGAGCGACGCGAGCCCGCTTGGCCGGTGGATTTGGATCAATCGATATACTTGGAATAGGTTGCTCTATAACCCAGCAGATACGCGATGGGCGACAGCAGTGTGAACACAATTTTCTGCACGGTGTAGGAAGGCCTGGCCATGCGAAACACGTGGTGATATTTTTTTATGGTCAGCGCCACTTGCAGAATGCCGGGCATGCCGTCGGATTTCGTCTTGCCATCCATGGCCAGGCCGGTGGTGACTTCGAATAAATTTTCGGTGTCCAGGGCGGGGCGCACCTGCCAGTTCATCACGGCCTCACGGTCGGACCGGTTCCACATAGCGTGCACCATGCCGCGGGGAATGTGGAGCGTGTCGCCGGTCCGCAATGTTTTCAACGCACCGTCGAGGCGCACGGTCACTTCACCTTGCAACACTTTGAAATCTTCGTTCTGCGACGGATGATAGTGCGCCATGGGCTCCTTGGAATGACCCCGGTAGGTGGTTTCCATTTCCAGCAGTTCGCCGCTGGTTTCTTTTGCTGTTTGAATGAACTTAAATGACTGCCCGGTATAAGGATTCTTAATGACCTTGTTTTTGTACGCCATGAACTTCGTTTTCATCCTTTAACGGCGGGTAGCGTTCAGCGTTGCGTTCAAGGCTTCATCCACGCATCGCGCAAGGCCAGTTGTTCGGGGGTGGCGTCCGGGTCGATCTCCATGATGTGACGGCGCGTGATCTCGATGCGGGCATTCGGAGTGGAGAGCTCCACGGTTTTCAAGTTGCCTTTTTCGTCTTTGCGCAACACGGTATAGGCAAGGGTCTTGCCTTCGCCGAGGTTGGCGAATTGTGATTTCAGGAAGGGCTCGAAATCAGGGCCCACTTCGGGCATGACCTCGCCATTCATCTTGATCAGGATGTCGTCTTTCTGGAAGCCCAGCGCTTTGGCCACGGCGTTCATGTTATCGAGGCTGATGATCTTGAGCCTTTGTTTGCCTTCTACTTCGTCAACCCCGATCACATCGTCGTCGATGCCGAGGCTCACGGTGTAGTACGACGCCTCTTCCGCATAGAGGATGCCGATGTCTTGCAAGGTCTCTTTCAGCGGCAACTTCTCCGCGCCTTTCACATAGCGGTCGAAGAACGTGCCGATCTCGGGATAGGTCATGCGGGTGATCTCGTCGAAGAGTTGGTCGTCTTCAAAGGCTTTGTCCTTGCCAAACTTCTTCGACAGGTCCAGCATCAGGTTTTGCAGACCGTATTTTCCATTCGAGAGCTTGCGCAGTTTCACGTCGAGACACAGACCAATGAGCGGACCCTTCTGGTAAACGTTGTAGTATTGATCGTTGTACTTGTCCAGCGTGTACTTGCTGATCTCCGTGAACGGCACATCGTTTTTGAACGGATCGGCCGTGACCATTTTCTCATACAGCACCTCCAGGTATTGGCCCAGGTCGATCAGGTCATATTTGAGCTGCACCAGGCCGGCAAAATATTCCGTCACCCCTTCGTACATCCACAGGTGTTGCGACATTTTGGGGTGATTGAAATCAAAATGCCCGATCTCTTCGGAGTGAATGCCCAGGGGTGTGATGATGTGAAAAAATTCGTGCGCGGCGAAATCGCGCAGCTGCTGGTTGATCTGTTCGATGGTCATCTCCGGCATATAGTACGTGGAGGAGTACGAATGCTCGAGCGCACCGTAGCTATACAGGGGCTTGTCGGTGAAGTAGAAAATGAAAGCATACTTATCGACCGGCAATTTGCCACCGAGAAATTCTTTTTGGGCCATCAGCACTTCGCGGATGCTGGCCGCGATCTGTTTGGCGTTGATCTTGCCTGTAGGCGAATAGGCACCCACCAGCACTTCGGCGTTGGCCACGTGGATGACGGCCGTGTCGGGCTTGTTGTACATCACGGGGGAATCCACCAACTGGTCATAGTCTGAGGTTTTGTAGACATCGACCAATTTGTCTTTTTCGTTGCCACCCTTTTCCAGCTTCAGGATGCTCAGGGGCTTGCCGGTTTGCTGGGCAATGAGGCCCGTGGTGCCATAGAAATCTTTGGGGCGGATGATGTTGAATTGAAAGGGCATGTTCTTCATGCCATCGAAATAGCCGTAGTAGCCGCCGGAGTTGATGATGAAGTTCTTTCCTTCCTCGATGTTGGTGCCGGCCGGTTGAAAGATCTCAGGGCCTTTCATGGGCGTGTCGATGGTGTCGTCTACCCAATAGCTGATCTTGTGCAATCGTGTGGCGCCTTTGATTTTCCAGGAGTTGTCGTCGATCTTCTCAACTTCCAGTTTCTTGCCTTTTTTGTCCACGGCCGTGAACTCGGAAACGTAGCGACCATAGTCGGCAATGTCGTAGGTGCCGGGCACGATCTTGGGGAGGTAAAAAATGATGTCGTTGGTCGCGATGGGGGGAGCAATAAGTTCTACGTGCACCTTGTCTTTCACCACTTTGGTGATGTCCACTGTATACACATATCCTTGATTTTTACTGGATTGCGCAAAAGAAGCTACCCAAAAACCCAGAAACACCCCGATCAGCCGTAACCGCATAGTTATAATTTTGGCGCAAGATAATTTTATTTTGCGGGGTTAGTCATATTTGTTTTAATCGGGGGCCCAAATACTGTATTACGCGGCAAGAAGGCAGGTTTTTCCGTTCCAGGGTTGTATTTTTAAAGAACATGCAGAGCACCAAAAAGACCGTTGACGAAATTCTCCCCGACCTCCCCCGCCGCGAACAGGTCCTCGTGAAACGCCTGCGCTACTTGGTGCTGGAGTGCCTTCCCTTCGCCACCGAAAAACTGGTGTACGGTGTTCCCTTCTACAGCCAAAACCGCCTGATCTGTTTCATCTGGCCCCCCTCGATCTCGTGGGGAAAGAAGAAAGAGTCGGCGTTAGAAAAGGGCGTTACCCTGGGCTTTTGTCAGGGCAATCTCATGGCCAATGTAGACGGGATCCTGCTGGCCGAAAACCGGAAGCAGGTGTATTGTATGTACTTCAAAACCCTGAAGGAAGTTGATGATGACAAGATCAAAGCGCTGCTGTACGAAGCAGACATGATCGATGGGACGTTTCGGAAGAAAAAATAACGAATGCCAACAACACAGGCATCTCTTTATTATTTAACTAACTGTATCCAACTCTTACACGCCGCATGATCGCTCACGGTGACCTCATAAAAATACACGCCGGCCGCCAACCCCTCTCCTTCCCAATCATACTGATAGTCCGCCGACTCGTACACCTTCTTCCCCCACCGGTTATAGATCACCACCGATGTCTTGAATCCATAGTCTGCGGGCGTGGCGCCTTTTTGATCGCCGTATTGAATGGTGAACGCATCGTTGGCGTTGTCTGCTTTTCCGGGGGTGATGATGTTGGGGATGAGCAAGCGGAACACAGGCATGGGCATCACTTTTTCGGTCACGCAAAACTCGCGGACCCCGACCAGCTTCACGTTGTACAAGCCGTCCTTTCCATATTCATGTTGCGCCTCCTCGGAATCGACGGTCGTGCCGTCGCCAAAGTCGAAGAACAGGCGGTCGCCTTGCCATAGGCTGTCCGTTGTACTTCTCACGGTGATGACGGGCCGGTTAAAACATTCGGCCGACCGGTCGATCTCAAATTCCGGTAGGATCACGGGGATCACATCGAGCTGCACCGTGTCCTTGTGAATACACCCGCTGGCCTCGACGATGGTGATGTAATAGATGGTGGTGTCTTGCGGACTGACGTTCGGCGTGGCCGCACCGGAAGTGAAGGTGCCGTCCTGGCTTTTCCAGGCATAGGTCGCACCGCCGCTGGCTTTCAATGTATAGGTTGATCCCAGGCAGAGCGCATCGTCGTCCTGCACTTTGGCCATGGCGATGTTGACGAACACCTTGGTGCTGGTTGAGTCTTTTACCTTACAGGTTCCCTTGTCGATCGCTTTCAGCCAGACAGTGTATTGGCCCGTGTTCATGTACTGATGCACGATCAGTGACGTGTCTTGCTTGGTGATGTAGGTGCCATCGCCCAGGTTCCATTCATAGGTCTCGCCACCGGTGCTCAGGTTTTGAAAGACGATCTTGTCGGGGATACAGATCGTGTTCAGCCCGGGATGGTCGAGGGCAACAGAATTGGTTTGAATGCGGGCCTTCAGCGAAGAGAGGTCAAACTTGAAGGCGGCGTTGTTGCAGTTCAAGCTGCGGTTCTGTCGCGACCATGCATTGGCTGTCGTTGGAAAATCGGAAGAAGATTGCCCACTGGCATTATAGGCCTGGCAGCCTGAACACACGGCATGATAAACAATCCCACCCTTGTCGAACCGGCTCGTGCCACCATCGACGTGGGTCCGCGACTGACTGCCGCCGAGATAAGTGCCATACAGGAATCTGGAGGCATCGTCGGTGAGCACCATGAAATAGAAATCGGATCCCGATGTGGTGCGTTGATAGGCGTCGGCGGTCACCGGCATGCCGTAGGTATTGCTGTTCCAATAGCCTTCCCCCTCATTGATCAGTCCACCCCAGCCCGACATATAAATGTTGTTGCACTCGTTCACCAAAAAGGCCGTCGGCGAAATGTCGGGGATGCCGCGCCCCGACCCGAACACGGTGGAGAACATCAGTTGGTTCAAGGTGGCGTCAAACTTTTGGATGAATTGCCCGCTGTTGGGATTGTTATAGACACCCGGTGTAATGGGAAATTGCCCGGCGGTCTGGCCGTAGACAAACACTTCGTCGTCTTCGTTCAGGTCCAGAAAATAGACCTGGTCAAACCCGGTTGTACCGGTGAAGGTTGCCGTTTTGATCGCATCGCCCGCCTGCCCCACCTTGGCGATCCAGCCATCGGCATCACCCGCCAAGGCCGTCTGATACACACCGGTCGTGACCGGAAAGTCAGCGCTGCTTGTTCCCCCGGCGATATAGATGTCGCCGCTCTTGTCGAACTTCAGCGTATGCGACGCGTCGAACCCCGTGCCGCCGATGTAGGTGGACCATTGAATATCGGAAAGATCTTTATCGATCTTTAACAAAAGCGCGTCTGTAGTCCCCCCGTTAAAGGACGGATCGATGCTGTTCTCCATCGGGAAATCCGAAGAGGATGTGACTGAGCTGATGTAAATGTTGTCTTGTGCATCGGTGATGACGTCGCCCCGGAGCTCGTCGCCATAATTTTTTGTAAGGGGCCCGACCCTGGGGTTCAACCCATCGTTCTCCACGCCGCCCAGGAAAGTGGACGCCAGGAGTTTTTTTCCATCGCTGCCCACGCGGGCCAGGAAAATGTCTGTGCCCTGTTGGTACACCACCACGTTGACGGCAAATGTGCCTCCGTTAAAAGTCTTGTCGTAAGCGGTTGCCGTCGTGGGAAAATTTGTGGAGCCCGTGGTGCCGAGGATGATCAGGTCATGACTGGAATTCATCACCAGGCTATGCGGACTCTCCACATCATTGCCCCCCAGGTAGGAGGCATAGAGCACTTGTGAGCCGGTGGAATCGTATTTGAGCAGGGCCACATCGTAGTTACCGCCAAAGGTGGTTTGAAAAGCTCCGGGCGTGACCGGAAAGAAACCTCCCAGGTCGCGGTTGGTCACCCCCGATGAGTAGAGCGTTCCATGCTCGCCCGGCGTAGCGGTGCTACCCCAGTTGTCGGCGGTCGAGCCCGAGTAGGTGGAGAAGATCAGGAGGGGATCGATGACCAACTCATAGCACGGATCATATCCTTTCGGAAAACAAAACGACAGGGTGCTGCCCTCCAGGTGAAATTCACACACCACGGCCGTGCGTCGGCCATCGATGAACTGATAGGCTACCGGCCGTTGCTCGATGATGTCGGCCAGCGAGGTCTTTGCATAGAGATTACCCTTATCCAGCAACAAGGCGTCCGCGCCTTCATAGGTCATGTTGATCACGGAAGGGTCTGCATAGGGCGCCACCGTTAGATCATATTTCACGTGCTGACCCAGGCCATATACTTTCAGATCGATGCCCGGATAAAAAGAAGGATACAACACCCCGGAATAAGCATGTGCACCCGACGCCCAACGGCTGCTGTCGTTCCCTAAGAAGTAGTTATAATAGGTGGAGGATTGTCCAAAAGGAAGTGGCTGTGCAGCCTGGTTTGCCCCGACAAAGGTGACGTCCACCATGTGCCCCTGGATGGGTTCTTCTTTTGATGCCGGTTCGTCTTCCTGGTGATGGTGCGTTTGTTCATGAAGCTCCTGCAGCTTGCCATAGTCCAAAAAACGATAGCTGAATTTACCCGGCTGCAAAACCATGTTGCCCCCCGGGATCTTGGCCGAGAACTGAACGCCTGCAGGCCACTGATTTTTGTTCTCAATAAACTTTGCGGATGAAGGGTCGCCCGGTCCCCCAAAGGCCACCCTGCAAAGAGCGATCAATCCCACCCCAAGCCATATAACCTTTCTCCTGATCGTCCGCGATGACATACACATTCAGTTTTAAGCCGAGAGGGGGTACTTTGTAAAGATAGGGATAATCCCGAGCGGCATCAAAACAAATAGCCAAGGCGGATATAACCGAGCGTAGCTTCCGCCGAATGCGCGACCTCCACCGATAAAATGGCGAGGTTGAAAGGCGTGAACCAGACGCCACCACCCCAGCTCTTGTGCCACACATTCGAGGAACCGTCGGGGGCCGTGGGATCTACGCCATTGGCGTCCTTATACCAGATCCGGCCAATGTCGTGGAAACCGAGGATGCCCAGGCTTGCAGGAAAGAGATAGGTCTTCAGGCTTAACAGTTTGATCCGCATTTCCAGGTTGGTATACAATTTCTGTTCACCATAAAAGCGGGTCTTCCGGTAGCCTCTCACCTCGGTGCGGCCGCTAAGAATCTGTGCCTGATAAAATTCATACCTCCCGGTGTTGGCCCCTCCGCCTACACGCGCCGCGAATACGATGCGCGAGGGGAAGCGGAAGGAATGATAAAAAGACACCGAGCCATCATACGACGAAAAATCCGCCGCCCGGTTTTCCACACCCGCCATGTTGCGCCCCGCCACCGTGAACACAACGCCCCGGGTAGTGAACACGGGATGGTTCCGTTTGTCGATCGTGAAACGCCAGGTGGTGCCGGTGTAGGTGTTATGTCCTTCGAAGAGATTGTAGGGCAGCGTCTCCGCGTAGGTGCTGATGTAGCGGTCTTTGGTTCCGGGATCCTCCACCTCTACCCGCTGAATGGCCGGACCCACCTGGATAAGTCCCCAGTTCCCAACCTTTCGGGTGATGTAGGCGTCCAGGCGCCACTCCTCAAACCGGTACCGGTAATACTGCACGGCCGACGGCAGGGACTCGTGACCCGGCTTCTGGTCGATGTTCTGATCGAAGACGCTTTCGTTGCCCCAGCCAAAGAAGTTGTTCACATAGTTGGGTTGCTTTATGTCGGCATTGATCTCCAGCCCAAACTTGCCGATCACATCCGTGAAGTCGCCGCGGTATGACAGGTTAAATGAGCTTGTTCTCGGGGCCATGCTAAACAAGGCCACATGCCGGGACTTGAATAATCCCTTGCGGAAACCCTGGGTTTGATAGAGAAAACCTCCTCCAATAAAAAGGCCGTCGTCAGGGTTAACGTTGCCCGTTATGAGTGGAGCTAATGTATTGTACTTGAAAACTTTACGATCATATAGATTAACCTGTGGATCAGCACTTGTCCGATCGCCCGCTTCCCCCTCCGAAACCAAAGTGTTGCTTTTCCTCTGATCGTAATACAAGGTCTTATGGGCCAGCCCACGAACGTGAGAGTTGTCTACCAGCGAGTCCTTTCCGTCTCCTCCGATAACCCTGATCAGGATGCTGTGGGCCGTGCTGCCCTCAATATCAAACTTGTCTTCCCCTCCCTTTCCGTAAAGCCGGATCTCTTTCGTTTCGGATCTCAGGAACAAGCGGTCGTATAACGTCTTCCCCTGATCGCCGTCCTTGCCGATCTTGAACACCTTCACCTGCACATTGCCTTCAGGCAATCGCGTCACTTCGAAACGCTCATCCTTATTTGAACCCACAACATCGACTGACTTTGCTAAAAACTTATAATGCGACACGGCATACTCGACCATGTGCGCACGGCGGGCTTTCAATTTACGGATCACCGCCTCGCCGTTGAGAGCATAGATCTCCGGGGGCCAGGCTTTGATGGCTTGTTCGATCTTGTCGTCCGTCATGTTTGCCTGGAGTTCTTTGGCGGCTTTGACCCAGTCTTCCTCCGACGGCTCGGTGAGGAAGGTGCGATCGAAATAACGGGCGTTGAATTCAAGACCGGAGGGCCAGCGGATGGCGTCGTTGAAACCTTCGAATTTCGGAAGGGCCCACTTGCGGCTCCAGATCTTGGGGATGATCCCCTCGTTCACGAAAAAGGCCTGGTCACGGTCGCGGGGCACGGGGCGGTAGGTCTCTCCTTTTTTAGATTTGAAGGTGGCCCAGCGCCACTGGTCGTCGTGACGGTCCCAGTCGCCAATCCAGATGTCGAACACCCTGGAACGGAGCACAAACAACTGGTCCACCTGGTTGTCATTGTCCTTTTCCAGCCGCTCTAATACTTTACCTGTGTTAATAATGTTCTTTGAATTCCCAAAGAAGTCCTTGTCCGACCAATCTCCTGCCGGCCGCTCTTCAAAGAGGGCCAAGGTGTTGGCAAAGGTTTTCCGGTAGATCCCCAGGCGCGGATCGTCGGGGATGTAGACCACGCGCGGGTTGGTGTGATAGATCCCCGCGGCGTGTGCCAGGCCCGGAACCACCACGGCGGCGTAGGGATGGGAGGCCGAGATCTGGTCCTGCACGAGGTCTTGCGCGAAGGTTTTTCGAAGCATTTCGGGCACGGCGTTCTCGGGGTATTTCTCCACCGAGCGCAGCACGAACTCGCGACCGGTAGAGTCCTGCAACCGGAGCGACAGGGTCTGCATGCCCCCTCCTTTTTGAACGACCTTCAGCCCGCCTTGCTCGGCTCCGATATCAAAGACCGGCACATCAATCGGCTGCGCCCAGGCCGCCCGGTAGTTAGCCCCCAACAAGCGCTCATGCCCCTTGCCGGATTGGTACTGCTTACTGCCTTCTATTCTCACCACCTTGTCCTTGAACGAGATTTCCTGAGCCGGCGGCAAGGGCTTCAACCGCTGCAGGGCGGGAAGCACATCGCGGTAAACTTCTTTGCCTTCGGGAAACGCATTGTCTACCTGCCAGTACTCGGCAACCGCCGAGCCGTCTTTCTTTATGGAGAATTTCACGAACCCCTGCACGGGCGCGGCAAACCGCGAGTACTTTTTCATTTTCACGAACGTGTGCTTGGATCCCGAGCCGCTGCCGATCATGTGCAGGCTGTCGCGCACCAGGTACTGAAGGGCATGCTCGTGCCCCGCGGCATAGACACTGCCGGGGTATTGCAGCATGATGTTTTGGATGAGACTACTCATTTCCTTGTACAACGGATGCGATGTGTCCTGAACATCGCCAAACCATTTGCGATAGAGCGGATAGATGGAGCCGATCACGGGCATGGGGATGTACAAGTTGTGTTTCACCGCCGTGAGCGGGAAGAGGTGATCTTGCCAGGTGAAGACACCGCCGTGTTCGCCGTGGGTGATGAGGGGATGATGGGCCGCCACGATCACACGCTTGCCGGCATTGCGGGCAAAAATATCATTGATGGCAATCCAGGCATCGGCTCCATTTTTTACGTCGCAGGGGCTTTCATCGCCACGGGGTTTGTCCCACGGATGCAGGAACCACTGGGTGTCGAGGATGACCAGCACGGCGTTGCCGGGGAGCGGGATCTCGACCGGGCCGGGACAGGCGTCGCGCGGCAGCAGGGTGATGTTCTTGTCCTTCAGGGAGTCGATAAATTGTTGCTGGTTCATCAGCGTGGCCTGGCCATTTTTCCGGCCTCGCTGCCAGTCGTGATTACCGGGTACGAAAATGCCGCGCACCCCCAGGCCCTGGATCCACCCGGCCTGGGTCTTTAAGGTTAGCTCGGCTGCGGCGCGGCTCCGCGCATCTTCCGGAGGCATGCCTTTGGGATAGACGTTGTCGCCCAGGTAGAGCAAGGTCGTGTTGGGGCCGGATTGTCCCACCTGGCGGCGCAACACCTTGCCCAAGGGTTGGTTCACGATTTCGGGTTCGCCGGCATCACCCACGAGGTAGAGGGTGTAGGCCACGTCGGTGGCAGGGGTTTGGCCTTGGATGGAGGCTGAAACGAGTGTACAAAGAAGTAGAAAGGGTATCGCTCTTATCATGCAGGCACGTCAGTTGAAAGTGGGGGTTGCCGGGCGCCTTCTGCTGTTCCGGGACTATCTGAGCACGAAGCTAAAAACTTTGTTCCATCCATGGGATGCCCGGAATCAGCGAAGATGAAATATTTTCTACCTTTAGCTTTTAACGTTTATGGATTCGGCACTCATCAAACAGGCGCAAACGCTAGCGGAGGAGATCTTCAACGACAAGTCTTTTGAACGGCACCGCTTTCACAACCTGGAACACACCCGGGATGTTGTGGAGGCGGCCACGACCATCGGCAAACATACACAATTGAACGCCGACGAGATGGAGTCACTGATCGTTGCCGCCTGGCTTCACGACGTGGGCTACCGGAACGGATCTCAAAACCACGAAGAAGCCTCCATGAAAATGGCGTCCGAGTGGATGACCGGCCTGGGAGCTTCTCAACAAAAGATCCGCGATGTGGTGGAAGCCATCGCGGCCACCAAAGTTCCCCAACAGCCCCTCACGCTCATCGGCAAAGTGCTGTGCGATGCGGACCTGTATCACCTCTCCACCAAATCGTTTCAAATCAAAAGCAACCAACTGCGTGAAGAGTGGGAGCTGCTCGGGATCCGCCAGCTCTCCGAAAATGACTGGGTGAGATCCACCCTCGACTTCATGAAACAGCATCACTATCAAACCCCTTACGGGCAAACCATTTTGGAAGAAGGAAAGAAAAAGAACATGAAGCATCTGAAGAAGCTTCTGAACGGCGACGGCATCAGCGAGAAGAAGTACCGCAAACTGGAAGAAGAAGTGGTCTCCCTCCAGGCCAAGCTCGAAAAGGCGAAAATCCTGAAACCCGACCGGGGGATCGAGACCATGTTCCGGACCACGTCGCATAACCACATCATGCTGAGCCAGATGGTCGACAACAAGGCCAACATCCTCATCACCATCAACTCTATCATCCTTTCGTTGGTTGTGTCGGTGCTGGTGCGGAAGCTGGAGGAGAACCCCTACCTGACCATCCCCACCGTCATCCTCATCGCGGTGTGTCTGGCCACGATGGTGTTCTCGATTTTGGCCAGCCGGCCGAACGTGTCGTCGGGGACATTTACCCGCGAGGACATCAAGAACAAAAAGACGAACCTGTTATTCTTTGGGAACTTTCATGCCATGGGCATCGAGGAATACGAGTGGAGCATGAAGGAGATGATGAAGGACGCCGACTATTTATATGGCAGCCTTATCAAGGACATTTACTACCTGGGGAAAGTGTTGGGTAGAAAGTACCGCTTTTTGCGGATTGCGTATAGCATTTTTATGTTCGGCTTTGTCGTAGCAATCCTGTCGTTTATCGTCGCCTTTCAGTTAGCGGCTAAGGCTAACCTCTGAGTGATGGCGCATGCCGACATGGGAACGTTGCTTGATGAAGCCGAAAATGCAGAGGCCGATTTGCACGGCGACTATCGAGAAGATCACAACAAATAATTCCATACCGCCTTCTGTTTTAATTCCGTGATGTGAAAGTAGGCGAAGAGACTTAAATCCGTTTACGGGCACATGACCACACGGCTTTTGTTCCGATAACTGATCAAATAACCCTTCGAATGGATTTGACCAAAGCCCTGCTGAAAGAGCACTCTAAAGCTCAAATGACCAAAATAGTTGATTATGTGGGTCAAAATCAGGCCCGGTTTAAAGTTTTAGTTGAAGTTTATCTTGCTGGCCCTTATAGGGTTACCCAAAGGGCCGCTTGGCCCCTGAGTTACTGCGTGGAGCGCCATCCTGACCTCGTAAAGCCCCATTTAAAGCGTTTATTGGATTTCCTGAACAAACCGGGTATCCACCATGCTGTTAAGCGCAACACTCTGCGCCTGCTGCAGTATATCGAGCTGCCCAAACGGCTTCATGGCCGGGTGGCGGACTTGTGTTTCCAATACCTCCAAAGTAAGGGGGAGCCCATCGCCGTGAAGGCCTTCTCCCTCACCGTGTTGCAGCGTATCCTGGAAGAGCAGCCCGAACTCGGGTCGGAACTGAAGATCATCATCGAGGATCAACTCCCCTACGCCTCACCGGCTTTCCGGTCGCGTGCAATGAAAGTGCTGAAAGTGATTGGGTAGATACGTCACGTTCAAGTACTTTCGCCTTCGAATGAATACTTCTCAAGAGCCCAGTCTTGCGCCACACATCTGCAAAAGCTGCGGTCATTCCTTCCACGGCACCTACTGCAATATCTGCGGAGAGAAAGTGATCGAACCCAAGGACCGCAAGCTCGAATTCCTGGCCACCGTGCTGATCTCCACCACCATCGTAGACAACAAATTCCTGAAGTCGCTGCGCCTCACCCTGGGCAACCCGGGGTTCCTTTCGCGCGAGTACGTCGACGGCCGCAGGGTGATGTACATGAAGCCTCTGCAGATGTTCTTCATCCTGAACCTGGTCTATTTCTTTTTCCCGGTGCTACAGATGTTCAATGCCTCGCTGTACACGCAACTGAACGTGCTGCCCCACAGCAACCTTGCCCGGCGCATGGTGGCTCAAAAGATTGTTCATGAGGGACTTAGCCAGCAAGGATTCGAGCTTATCTACAACGACAAAACCACGAACCTCGCCAAGCTGCTGGTGGTCATCTTTGTACTCCTGGCGTCACTTCCCCTGAGCGCCATCTTCCAGAAAAAGAACCGTTTCTTCACCGACCACGTGGCCCTTGCCGTGGAACTCACCAGCTTTAATATGGCCTTGAATGCCATTGGGTTATCGATACTCTTCCTGGTCTTCAGCAAACTTTTTCATTGGGGACATTTCACCTGGGGCAGCTACCTCAACGACATCACGCTGACGCTCATCTTTATCATCACCAACGTTTACTTCATTTTCCGGGCGGCGAAAACCTTCTATAACCAAAAGGGTAAGCGGCTGGTCATCAAGGCCATGTTGGGCGTGGTGGGATTGTTCCTTGCACTGGAGGCTTATCGCTTCGTGCTCTTCATCATTACCATGTATTCGATCTAAGCGCAGCGGATCAGCGCGCTTCCTGGAACTTGCGGATCAGGTCGTCGGCCTGTTGGTGGTTTTCGGGGGCGGTGAGCTGGCGGTATTGATAGAGGGCCTTTACGGCCGCATCAAACTCTTTGTTCATGGCCAGTGTGAGGGCCAGGTTGAAATAGCTGTTGGGGAATGTGGGCTCCACTTCGATAGATACTTCGTAGTGCACTTTGGCCAAAGGGAAGTTGCCGATCTCGCCATAGAGGTTGGCCAGGTTATAGTGGGCCTCAAAATGGCGGGGCTCGTTCTTGAGACTCAAGGTGAAACTGTCGATGGCTTTGGTGGTGTTGCCCTCCTGCCACTCGATAATGCCCAGGTTGCAATAAGCATCGGCCAAAGCTTCGCCTTCTTCGATGGCTTTGAGGTAGAGCTTGCGGGCCCCGTTGCTGTCGCCCTGGGTGTCGGTGATAAGGGCCTCTTCGAATTCGGTGAGTTGGTGCAGGCGCACGATCTTGGCGCCGGTGAAAAGGTTGAGCTGGCCCGCCTTATTTTCCGAGGGCACATCCTTCTTCTTTTCGACCCTTACGGGACCGAACTTCTCCGGAGTGGGTAGTGGAAATTTAACAACCTTAGCCATTCCCGCAAAGGTAGTGGGTTTTTCTCAATGTTCACGCTTTCGCGGATGTCGATACCGTTTTTCAGCGTATGGAATGTGGACCCACCGAGTGCGGTGAGCGCATTCTTCCGCAACAAAAATCAGCTGGCTTTGCGGCTCTTGGTCTTTGTTTTTTCGGCGGTCTTCTCCGAGGCTTTCTCGGCTTTGGCTGCCGTGGTTCCCTTGGCTTTCTCCATGGGCTTTTTGGCTGCGTCGATGCTGGCCTTCAGGGCGGTCATGATGTCGACTACCTTCGGTTCTTCCTCTTCTACGATCACCACTTCCTTGCCGGCGATCTTGGCGTCGATGATGTTCATCAGGGCGCTGTAGTAGTGGTCCTTCATTTCGATGTTGGCAAACTTGGTGGTCATGGAGTCCACCAGGGTCTTGGCCAGCTTGAGCTGCTCTTTGTCGGCCTTCACCTCCAGGAGTTGGGGCACCTCGCGCATGCTGCGGACTTCGCTGGGATAACGGAGCCTGTACATGACGATGCCACCTTCGAAGGGCGCCAGTAAGAGGGGTGTTTCGCGGTCGCGGAGCACAACCTTGCCCACGGCGATCTTGCCCGATTGCTTCAGTGTCTCGCTCAGCAGGCCATAGGTCTTGGCAGCGATGTCGCCATCGGGACCGATATAATAGGGTGTTTCAAATAAGGTGGGGTGAACTTCGGAAGCATCCACGAAGCCTTCGATCTCGATCACCTTTTCGCTTTTGAGCTTCACCTTGGCAAAGTCTTCGTTGTCGATGATCACGTATTGACCGGTCTCGTATTGGTAGCCTTTCACGATGTCTTCCTGGCGAAGGGTCTGGCCCGTCACCTTGTCTTTTTTCTCATAGCTCACGGGATTGTGACCTTCTTTGGAAAGCAGGTTGAAGCTGATGGTTTGACCCGTATCAATGGCGTTGTAGATGCGTACGGGGATGGTGACCAGGGAGAATTGGATGTGTCCTTTCCAGATTGCTCTCATAACAAAGTAGTTAGATTAAAAAATGAATCAGGTGCTGCTAAGTTATTGAAAATGTTAAAGTTTAAAAACTCTATCTCAATTTTTAATTAGCCTTTCCAGGATCTCTTGTTTCTTCTCGCGGCTGATCGGCAGCCGTTTGTTCCCCACCACCACCTCGTTGCCATCGATAGCCGAGATAGCCCTCACGGCCACGATATACGACTTGTGGATCCGCAAAAATGCGGGCGACTGAAGAATCTCCTCCATGTTCTTCATACGCAACAACGTCATGTAGGTTTGGGTTGGCGTATGAATCACGACATAGTTTTCCATGCCCTCCACGAAGGTGACGTCGTGGAAGTGGATCTTCTCATAGCGGTAGTCCACCTTCACGAAAAAGTAGTCGTCGCCTCCCCGACCCTCCTTTCCCCCCCGTTTTAGGTCAAAAAAGTCACGGGCCTTGTTCACCGATTTCAAGAAGCGTTCGAACGGGAAGGGGTTCACCAGGTAGTCCACCACATCCAACTCGTAGCCTTGCAGGGCGAAGTTGGGATAGGCGGTGGTCATGATGGCCATGGGGGGTTCCTTGAGGGACTTGAGGAATTCTATGCCGGTGATCTTCGGCATCTGGATGTCCAGGAACATGAGGTCCACCGGTGTGGAGCCCAGCACTTTGTTGGCTTCGAGGGCGTCTTCGCAGAC
>CBIHQM010000057.1:0-21337 GCA_966211885.1 uncultured Chryseolinea sp. | reverse complement strand
CCTGAGCTACAACAGCGGGATAAATTCAAAATTTCAAGTTCAAAATTTCAAATCTGCTCTTCTTTAACTTCAAGTTTCAAACCCTGAGATCCAGAATTTGAAATCTGATAATTCGTTGAGCGGGAGACGAGGCTCGAACCCGCGACCTATAGCTTAGAAGGCTATCGCTCTACCAACTGAGCTACTCCCGCAATTTTTTTTAGAAAGGACTGCTTCCTTTCATGGAGCCGGTTGCTGGCAGAACCGATTGTCCGATGCTGCCCTCCTTCGCCAAGGTTTGGTTGGGCACGCCCGCCTTCGCCGAGGCTTCGGCGGGCAAAGTGGGGGAAATAGGATTCGAACCTATGAAGTCATAAGACAACAGATTTACAGTCTGTCCCAGTTGGCCGCTTTGGTATTCCCCCAAAACTTGATTTCAGTACTTTTAAGAACGTTTGAAACGCCCTTTAACGGGGGCTTTTCAAAAAAGAGAGTGCAAAATTAGACGCTTTTCTACTTTTTCAAAACTTTGGTGGAGAATTTCGTGGAGAATGGTGGGGTCGGAGTGAAAAATTGTTCGGTTTGGGTACGTGGAGATCTTTGTTGGGGTGGCGGGCGAGTTGGGCTGACGCGTGACTTCTTGTTTTACCGCAAAGGCGCAAAGGACGCAAAGAAGGCGCAAAGGGAATTTTTTTGGAGGGTCGGGATGGAAAGATTGGCGAATGAAGTTAACTGTGCGTGCAAAAATGCAAAAGGGTTCTCCTCCACATCGCAAAAGGGTAATCTGTGTTACTTATTATAGTAATCTTCCCTGGATTTATAGTAAACCTGGAATTCGGCGGCGCTCATGTTTAATAGGAGCGCCGACTTTTCTCGCCAGGTTTTGGGGTGTTTTTCTTTGAAATAAAAGAATAGGGCATCGTGGGTAGAGGGATGATGGAGGTCCGCAGGGTCGAATTTGAGGTCCTTCTGCCGATATGCTTCGTATTGGGTTCGCCACATACAATACATGTAGAGATAGTGGAGTACGATGATCAAACTCAATTCGTGTAAGTCGTTGTCATCAAAATTTTCGCTAGCCTTTTCGACTGTGGCTTTATAGTGGCTGAGAACAAAATCAAAATTGCGTTGGATCAATTCGGATGCCGTTTCGATTTCCAGATCGAAAAGGAGGACTTCCTGAGTAGGTGACTTTACGCGAATGTTGCTGCCTTCGAAATGGCTACGATCGATTGAGAGTTTGAGCGGAATGTTTTTTATGGTGATTTCTTTCATTGAAAGTATTCTTTCATTACTGCCACGAGTTCAGCCTCTGATACCTCTCTGCCGACCAAGATAGTTTCAATCGTTTCATCGCTGTTTTTCTCATCAATTAATTCCAACTCGAAATAACATTGAAACTCGGGTAGCTCAGCATGATCGTAAGTAGAAATATAAATAAGATGATTTCGTCGCTTTAATCCTATGGCACGAAGATCCCCGTCCCAATAGGGAACAAATTCGATCGCGGTAAAGTCAATTTTTGACTCCAACCGCTCTATGAGCTTTACTATGCTGTCATCCTTCTCGATCATTTTGTTTTTATGGGTTCTGCAGATAGTTACTCAATAGTTGTGCTATATCCTCTTCCTCTTTGTCGTCATACTCATAATATTGGACATCCAATTGATTTAGCGGCTCAAATAAATCATCATCGACGAATAATGGTCTAAGATCTTTTTTTAACAATTTTTCTCTAAAAACATGATCTGGATCATTCTCGCTATTTACTATTTTCAACGCCTTTACCAAAAGCTCGGCTCTTTTCAGCGCACTTATTTTAATAAGAGCGCTAATCGTTTCTTTTGCAAACTGACCATAACCATTAAGGAAATATTGGTGAAATCCCCCGTTAAAAACCTGGTTATGCACAACAACGACAAGGTAAGTAACCTGCAGATCGCTAGGTAACCCAACTATATAATCGTACCATCTAGAATCCGTCGTTTTTAACCACTCGACCTTTATTCCTTTAACGGCCTCAGCGTATTTTTTCCCTATAAATATCCGATCGTCCATAGGCCAAGATAAAAAAATCATTGAACAACCCTGCCATTCAGGCTAACCAATAGGGTACCCGCCGAGACTGCGACATTTCGAAAGCAGAACAAGAAATAAGTCCCATTTAATGGCAACAGGAGAAGAATTATTGTGATTTTTATAAATGAATTCCCCCACTGAACTCCTCCATGGCGGTCGTCTTCAAAATTGGATTTTGAAGGTAGTGCTCAATGCTCATTGCTTTCTCCCAATCCTTGCGCAATAACCTGCTCCCCAAAACAGTTCTATTGAATTTGGCTATATCCATTCTCAATTTTTCAATTTCTAAATTGTATGTCGGAAAATCCATCCCAAGATATTTATCAAATGATGACAGTAACGTACAACAGCACAAAACTTCCAACGCTGTTAGACTAGGTACTTTTTTAAATATTTTAAACAAAAAAAATCTAAATTTTTTAAAAAAGTTATTCTCCTTAATTGAGCATGGAAATTCAACACTATTAAAATTCGGATTAGAATACTTCAGAAGATAGCTTGATACTCTCATTGGGCTTATTTTAACATTACTGTAGTAATCCTTAAGCTCACCCCAAGAAGTCCACCTGCTTCGATCTAATGACAAATCGATCTGCCTTAAATAGGCATATAAAAAAACAAGAGCATCGCGTTCTACAACCATTTTTCGATTCTTGGATAATGCAAAATCTTGGTCAGCATTTTGCAAAAATCCTACCACTTATTGCGCGGAAAATTTCAAAGCGACCCGTCTATGCAAAGCTGTACAGGTAGGGCGCCTTATGCGCCTTGCCCGAATACTGCTTGTCGTGTCGCTTCAATTTGCCGGTGGCCAGCATGGTGCGTTGAAAGGTGGTGCGCCTCAGTTTGGTATCCAGAATGGCTTCATAGACGTGTTGGAGCTCTTTCATCGTAAAGCGCGGTGGTAGCAAGTTGCCGCCCACGAGCTTTCGATCGAGGTTTTCGCGCAACGTGAGTACCGCCTTTTCAACAATGCCCTCATGGTCTAAAATCAATTTTGGCAATTCCTTCACCGGATACCATCGGCAGGAGTCAGAAAGTGCATCGGGCTTTGGCACGACGTCTTTATAATTAATGAGCGCATAATAGGCTATGGTGATGAAACGGTCCAGCATCCATGGAAAATCCCGTTCGGGATTGTGACCGTTGGCCTGCAAGATCGTCGCCATCACTTCTGGTTTGTATCTGGCCATCGAACCAAAGGCGTGAAACTGTTCGAGGTAAATGTCGGAGAGCCCTGTGCGCTCCGCCAGTCCACGGCGCACCGCCACGTCCAGGTCTTCGTTGCTACCCACAAATCCGCCGGGAAGCGCGAATAAGCCCGTGTTGTGATATTCCATGATGAGGATCTTCAGCTCGTCGCCGGAAAATCCAAAAACAACCGAATCGTATGCCAAATGTGGCAAAAAGGCCCTTTCCGCCATGAATTTTCAAGTTTGTCCAAAAATAGATGGTATTTTAAAGAAACGCTACCTATTATTGTTACAAAATGAGACAATAATGAAAACGATTACACAAACCGCCTTCGCCATGGTGATGATCATGGCCGTTTCGGCGACCTCCGGGCTTCGTGCACAAAACTTTGGTTTTCCGGTGCAGGTAAAAATTGAGAACGGTACGATCGAAGGACTGTATGACACAAAAACAAGTCTGCAGACCTATTTCGGAGTTCCGTTTGCCAAACCCCCGGTGGGCGATCTTCGCTGGAAAGCACCACAGCCCCTCGACAACTGGACCAACGTGAAAGAGACCAAAGCCTTTGGTCCACGCCCGGTACAGGGCATTGTTTTTGGCGATATGAATTCGCGTTCAAAGGGCATCAGTGAAGATTGTCTTTACTTGAATGTGTGGTCGCCGGCCAAACGAAACGCCACGGGCTTGCCCGTGCTGGTATATTTCTATGGTGGTGGTTTTGTGGCAGGCGATGGTTCCGAGCCGCGATACGATGGTGCTGCCATGGCGCAGAAGGGTATCGTGGTGGTGACGGTGAACTATCGCTTGGGTCTGTTTGGATTTTTCTCTCACCCGGAATTGAGCAAGGAGTCTCCTTACAAGGCATCGGGTAATTTTGGTTTACTCGATCAGGCCTTTGCTTTGAAGTGGGTCAATAAAAATATTGCTGTGTTCGGCGGTGATCCGAAGAAGGTGACCATTGCCGGCGAATCGGCTGGATCTATTTCAGTGAGCGCGCAGATGGTGTCGCCGTTGTCTAAAGGATTGATTGCGGGCGCTATCGGCGAGAGTGGCTCGGGGATCAGTGCGTTGGCGGCTGTTCCGCTGGCCGAAGGAGAGAAACAAGGCTTAGAGTTTGCGACAAAAGCCGGCTATACTTCGCTGGCCCAACTGCGCAAAGCCAGTACCCGCGAACTGTTTGAAGCCTACCAGGAGTCCAAACGTTTTGGCTTTCCGCCGGTGATCGACGGCTACTTCTACACGAAGAACATGGCCGACGTTTTTAAGTCACACGAACAAGCACAGGTACCGTTGCTGTTGGGATGGAACTCGTCCGAAATTCCGGGAATGGCTTTCATGCAGGGGTTGCCGTATTCGGAAGAGAATCTGATCAAGAAAGTAAAGGAGGCTTATCCAAACGATTTTGAGGCAGCACTGAAAGTATACCCGCATGGCACGGCCAAAGAAGTAGAGTGGGCGGCTACCAATCTAGCGTCCGACAGGTTTATTTCCTACAGCACCTGGAAGTGGTTTGATCTTCATCGCAAAAACAGTAGCCAGCCCGTGTACCGCTATCTCTACAGCAAGTTGCGCCCCGCACTGGTGGATAAGGGATTGACGCCAGGACTAGCCGGCGGCACACAGCAGGGCGGAATGAAATTCGAGCCTCTTGGTGCACCTCATGCCTGCGAGATCGAATACTGCATGGGCAACCTGCCGCTGGTGAAAGAATATCAGTGGACAGCCGATGACTACAAAGTGTCGGAGACGATGTTGAACTATTTCGCCAACTTCATCAAGACCGGCAACCCGAATGAAAGCAGTCTGCCGGAGTGGCCTGCTGCACAACCCAACGATGCCGCACCGCCAGTCATGATCCTCGACACCGAATCGAAGGCGGTGAAATACGACGACGCACGATATCTTTTCCTGGATAGTCAGGCGGCGAAAGTCGCTAAGCAAGCGCCGTAGGTGTTGCTGGGTTTCGCGCGAAGAACAAAACCAAGCCGGATGGAAGATGTCGGGAAGGTTTTGATCTTCGCGCGTTTGTTTTCGAAGTGTCTCGGAGAAATTATTGTCTAGTCGTCCTAGCGTTTTACTCATACATCGTCGCCGCAATGAGCATATCGGCAAAAATTTTCCAGCTAACGTTTTCCGGAACGGGAAGATTGTTATTTAGATAATACCCCTCTATGTCTTCCGTCCAACTTTGCAGGGCCTCAAGATAGTCGCCGAGAGTTTTATTTTCCCAATTGTTGGGATTGGTCTTTAACTCTCGAACCAATACCGCCACAAACTTTACAAAGTCTTCTTTCGTCTTTATGTCTCGTACCAATTTTTCTACGTCCTCCATAATTCATCCTTTGGTCTTCCCGGATTTTTCATGAGCAATCTTGTACTTCAATTGATAAGAAGCCGGCAGATCGTCGTTACTGATCCCGCCTATTAACCTTACAAATTCTGAATAGTTTTTGTCGACCCACGCCTTATCAGCAGCCATCAATTTTTGCCGGCGTAACAAATTTAGCGTGTATTCTCGGCTTCTATCCAAACTGAACGCTTCCAACGCCTGGAACTTGCGTGCATCATCTTGCAGCAAAAGTTCAGTCTCACTTTCCAGGAATACAGCAAGATTATCGGCAAAGACATCAATCGGAACATTACTCAATTTCAGATCAGAACGAAAGAAGGAACTAAGCGTTTCGTTATCTATTTCGATCGAGCTCTCCTCTTTACGCCCTTCCAGGGCAAGGCTGTTTGAATTTTCCCATTGATTATGAAGGACAGTAAAGGTAATGTCGCCGGCACGAAATCTTAGGCAATTAGTCTGCTGTTCAATAACCCGTATTCCGCGTTTTTTCAGGACGGGAGTTACCTTCGCTAAGACGATTTCATTGAATGTCATTGGGAATCTACATCGCAATAATTTCCGTCACTACCCCATCACCAAACTCTTTCTTGAACATTTCCAGCACATGTGTCTTGTGCATCGAAAAATCATGACGCATCGTCGGTGAATCAAACTCTACAAACAACACTTTATTTTTAATATATATTTTTTTCGTCCGCTTGGCAATAGGCTTCCCTACCATGCGCTCCCACGACGCCAACACATTGGCTTCATCAAACTTATTATTCAGCCTATAGGAGTTCAGCATCTCGCGGATGGCGTCGCCTACGGATTTGATGTTGTGTTTATTGTCGCTCATACAGCTTCACGTTTCCTTTCTCGATGGTAAATACAGTAGCCTCCACGTGGATTTGGTCCAGCAAGCCTTGGGTGCGGTCGGGGCGGGCGTCGGTGATGAAGAGTTGGCCGAGGTCTTCCTTCATGAGCGCCAGCAGGCGGCTGATGCGAAAGTCGTCCAATTTATCAAAAATATCATCCAAAAGCAGGATGGGCTTGAAGCCTTTGTGCGTTTTCAATATTTCGAACTGGGCCAGCTTGAGGGCGATCACAAACGATTTCTGTTGCCCCTGCGAGCCCAGCCGTTTCAAATCGCCTTGCTCCAATGTAAAAATATAGTCATCGCGATGGATGCCAAAGCTGGTGCGCTGGAGGGCGAGGTCTTTTTGGCGGGTGCCTTGCAACCCCGCGACAAAATCCTTTTCCTGCAGAGGTGACACGTACGCCAGGTCGGTCACCTCGTTTTCCTCCACGATGAAGCGATAATATTTTCGGAAGACGGGTAAAAATTCTTTCACAAACGCCAGGCGTTTTTCGAAGATGGGCATGCCCCGCTTCACGAGCACCTGGTCGTAGGCGTCGAGGGTGAGCCAGTCGGTGAGGCCTTTTTCGTAGGCCATTTTCAGGAAGCTGTTGCGTTGCTTTAGGGCGTGGTTGTATTGGATCAGGTCCTCGAGATAATGCTTGTCCAGTTGCGAGATGATGCCATCGAAAAATTTGCGACGGGCCTCGCTACCTTCTTTCACAAGGTCTACGTCGTCGGGCGCGACTAAAATGACCGGGTATTTCCCGATATGGTCGCTCAGCTTTTCGTACTCATTCACACCTTCGCGGAACACTTTCTTAGCCCCCTGCTGGACGGAGCTGACGATCTCGTTAGAGGAGTTTCCCGTGCGAAAGCCTCCTTTTACCATAAAATAAGGCTGCTCGTGCTGAATGCAGTGCTGATCCGTGGTGGAGAAAGCGCTTTTTGTGAAGGCCAGGTAGAAGATCGCGTCCAGCAAATTGGTCTTGCCGCTGCCGTTTTTGCCTACCAGGACATTGATCCGGGGTGAAAAGGTGAGGTTCGCTTCCGCATAGTTCTTAAAGTTGAGCAAATGAAGTTTTTCAAGGTGCATGAGAGAATTACACGGAAAGTTTGGCTAATGTTCGTTTGGGAATTAATTTCGCAGCTCGGATTCAAAAATAGGGATATGCCTACGACAACCAAAGCGAAGAATGAGGCCGCTGTTGCGGCGAAGAGTGATAACCAGGAGTTCTCCAAGGAGACCTATCTGTACTGGTATGAAAGCATGCAGCTGATGCGCAAATTTGAGGAGAAAGCAGGTCAATTGTATGGCATGCAGAAAATCAAAGGCTTTTGCCACCTCTACATCGGCCAGGAGGCTTGCGCCGCCGGCTCCGTTACCGCCCTCCGCAAAGGCGACAAATGGATCACGGCCTATCGCGACCACGGCCACCCGCTGGCTTTGGGCACAGACCCTAAGGCCATCATGGCCGAGCTTTATGGCAAAGAAACCGGCACCACCAAGGGAAAAGGCGGTTCCATGCACATTTTTGATAAAAACGTAGGTTTTGTCGGCGGCCACGGCATCGTGGGCGCCCAGGTTCCGCTGGGAGCCGGATTGGCCTTCGCTGAAAAATATAACAAGACAGGCAATCTCTGCATCTGCTCCATGGGCGACGGCGCCGTGCGTCAGGGTGCTTTCCACGAGACCCTGAACCTGGCCATGCTCTGGAAACTGCCGGTGATCTTTGTGATCGAGAACAATGGTTATGCCATGGGAACTTCCGTGCAGCGCACTTCGAACGTGACCGATCTTTATACCCTTGGTGAGGCTTACGATATGCCTTCCGAACCCGTGGATGGCATGCACCCTGAAGATGTGCACAAGGCCGTAGCCCGTGCAGCCGACCGCGCCCGCAAAGGCGAAGGCCCTACCCTCCTCGAATTCAGAACCTACCGCTATAAGGGCCACTCCATGTCCGACCCTCAAAAATACCGGACCAAGGACGAGGTGGAGCAATACAAACAGCGCGACCCCATCGAAATAGTACGCAAAACCATCCTCGACCGAAAATTTGCCACCGAAAAAGAGCTGGAGGCTATTGATGCCAAGATCGTGGGCCAGGTGGACGAGAGCGTGAAATTTGCCGAAGAGTCCAAATTCCCCGATCCTTCGGAGGCTTTGACGGACGTTTACGTGCAAACGGACTATCCTTTCGTGATGGATTAAGACCCCTTTTTTTAGAAGCATCTAATGTGTAGTTTTGCGCCCCCGACTGGTCGGGGCAAAACGTAATAATGTCACGCAGAACCCGTTCCATTCCGGGTTGAGGCGGAAATAACCTGAATACAATGGCAAAAAAGGAAGAACACAAGCACGAACTTCTCGAAAATCCCGAGGCAATTAAGGACCGTCTGATTGGCGCCGAAAACTGGATTGAAAGCAATCCCAAGATCGTTGTCAGCATCGCGGTTGCCATTCTTTTAGCCGTTGGTGGATATTTTGTCTTCCACTGGTGGAAGAGCACCCAAAACGTAGAGGCCCAGAAAGAAATGTTCCAGGCCGTCTATTATTTCGAAGCCGACAGCCTGGGCAAGGCATTAGACGGCGACGGAAACAGCTTTGGTTTCCTCCAGATCATCGACAAGTACGGCATTACCGACGCGGGCAAACTGGCCAACTATTATGCCGGTGTTTGCTATCTGAAGCAAGGTAAATATGAGCTGGCCCGTCTTTACCTGGAAGACTTCAGCTCAGACGATCTTTTGGTGCAGGCCCGGGCCTATAGCCTGGTGGGCGACACCTATATGGAAGAACAGAAGTATGAGGATGCTGCCAAATATTATAACAAGGCGGCCAACTACAAGCCGAACAAATATTTTTCACCCGCCTACCTGATGAAGGAAGCCCTGGCCTACGAAAAGCTGAACCAGAACGACAAGGCAAAAGAAGCCTACGAAAAAGTGATCACCCAATATTGGGAGTCGGCGGAATATCAAAGTGCCCGCAAGTTCAAAGCGCGTTTGGAAAACAATTCTTAAGCATATTTCATTTAATTTCAAGGGATAGATCTTCTATCCCTTTTTTATTTCACCCAATTTTCCTCCAGGAAAAACAAACTACACGCCTATGGCCGGTCCGCTGAAATCTGGAAAAGTAAAATCGGAGGTGTCGCTCTCCAAAAAGAAATTCGCCATCATCGTCGCGGAATGGAACGAAGAGATCACGGAAGCGCTTTACGAAGGCGCCGTGGCGGGACTGACCGCTAACGGTGTAAAAAAAGGACACATCATCCGCAAAAATGTGCCGGGCACATTCGAGCTTTCGTTGGGCGCGTTGTGGATGGGCGAGAAAAAAGATATCGATGCTGTGATCTGCCTGGGTTGCGTTATCCAGGGCGAGACGCCCCATTTCGACTACATCTGCCAGGGCGTTGCCTACGGTGTTACCGAGGCGGCTTTAAAAACCCGCAAGCCCGTCATCTTTGGCGTGCTCACCACCTTGAATAAACAACAAGCGCTGGATCGCGCGGGTGGCAAATATGGCAACAAGGGTGAGGAAGCCGCGCTCACGGCAATCGGCATGCTCAACTTCTAAGATCATTTTCTTTTCCTGATGGTCATCCGCTTTTTCCGGGGTGTCTTTTTAGCGCGCCATTCGAACATGGCCTGATTGGAAATCCTGCGGGTCTTCTTTACGTAGTTGTGGTATTTCCTGACGGCAACTTTCGGGACGAAATAGTTTACACGGGGTTTGCGGCGGATCTGCAGCGGGGAGGTATTGAGATAACGCGGATTTTTGCGGGCTAGCAGATCGGTTCGATCATTGAAATCGAAACGGATGGCAACCTCGTGACTGGTCCCCAAGCCAGCGTGGCGTTGACTGGCGAAAAGTTCGTTGCTGTATCCAACCGCCAGATTTTTGTACACCTGGAATGATGTGGCCACGGAAATCACCTTTCCCGTTCGATAGCTTGCCCCAAGGGTTAGCTTCTTGTCGAACGTGTAGTACAACCCTCCTTCCAACAAGGAGCTCACCGGATTCAGCGAACGATAGCTGAGCATTGGTTCCAACACGTGTCGCTTGTCGGCAAGGGGGAGCATGCCCTGCACATAGCCGGCGTAGAACGGCTGGAAGAGATTTTTTTGCTCCGATCCTAACCAACCACCGATGCGATTGATAGAAGCGCCCGCGCGCAGATAACGCGAATAGTAGCTGACACCTGCTGAAAAATCAACCCCATTCACACCGGTGTACTTCGACAACAAAACGGGATCGCTCCACCCCATCGCCTGAACGTCTACACGCGAAGGTACGACGCGGTAGTTGTAGTATTCGGCGGCTACACCCAGGGAGAACGACTGGTGACTGGGTAAGATCAGGTGATAGGCAAAAGCGCCGCTGGCAGAAAGGGTTTGCGATACGCCTACATTATCTTGATACACGGTGAGTCCCGTGCCGAAGCGATAGCCATTCACAGGAAGATGTGCACTGAGCAAGGTAGAGTTTGGTGAGCCTTGTATGCCCGTCCAATATTGCCGGCGCGAGAGCGTGATGGATCCGAGCGTATTGCCGGCAACGGATGGGTTATACAAAAACGCATTGGTGAGCTTTTGTGTGAACAGCGGAACGTCCTGGGCATGTACACCCAGGGCGATTGCGAGAAACAGGATGGTCGCGAACTGACGCATCAGTCTTTTACCACCGTTATCACCCTTGAAAATACATGGTTTGTTTCCACTAGTCTGACGATGCAGACGTAGTTGCCGGCCGGCAGAAAATAGCCATCGACGCGTGCATCCCAGTCATTGGCGTAGGCTTTTTTCCGAAACACTTCGTCGCCCCAGCGGCTGAGGAGCACGACTTCATTGTCGGGAAATTTCTCCAGGTGTTCCACGATCAGATATCCGTTTTGAGCATCACCGTTGGCCGTGATCACGTTCTTGATGTTGTTTGAGGAGATGGCCGCTGTGGCGGCGAGGTCCAGCGCGCCTGTGCCGGAGCAATTGTTTTCGTCGACGGCGTTCAGCGATACGACATAGGGTCCGGGTTTGTCATAGGTGTGTTCGGGATATTGTCCGGTGGATGCGCCTCCATCGCCAAAATTCCATTGCCATTGCGTTAGTGGCACCGTGGTGTTGTAGACCAGCTTGAACGGTTGTCCGGCGATGATGATCTGAGGTTCTTCGATGGTAACGATGGGATTGTTGCGGACGCTGACGGTTTTTGTGGCGGTCGTTCCCGCGCCACATTTGTTCACGCCTACGGCTTGCAGCTGCACCGCGGCGGCGTCTCCGATCTGCTCCGCAATAATTTCAGCAACCTGTTCTTCTTCGCGCACGCTTCGCAGCGATGTGGGGAGGATCCATTGATAGTCTGTGGCGTCGGTCCAACCCGATGCTTCGTAGGTATGCGTTGATCCTTGACAAATAACATCGTCGCCCGATATGATGCCGGTTCCCTGTGGGACGCTGCGGACGGTTACGATGGCGCTTCCCTCCATATCCGTTTCACAGCGTCCGTCGACGGTGGCATGGATCGTGAAGGTGCCGTTGCTGGCGATGGGGTTGGGATAGACAAAAGCGCCACCGGAAGAAGTCAGGGAGATCCCTGTGGACTGTCCGTCCTGTTCCAGTTCATAGTCCATGCCGGGCTGGCTGCTCACCAGCCCTATCGTTACACCACCATTGCCGAGGCATATTTCACCACCTCCGGTGACAGCAAATTGTTTTACTTCAGGTTGCACAGTTGATGTGACATCGAGTGGCGGACCCGCGCACCCATCTTGTTTGGGCACGATCGTATAGGTTACTGTTTTATGTTGTGATCCCTTGTTTGTCAACGCCTGATGTATTACGGCCCCCTGCCCGGATGTAGCGCCTTGTATTTCCGCCGGTGCAGTAGCTGTCCAGTCGTATTGGACAGCGCCTTGCAAGGTGGCATCGAAATACGCTCCGCTACAGAGATTGGCTGGCGATTGTCTGACGGCTGTCGCGGTGGGGAAAGGCTTGGTCGTGAGGGTGACGGTAGCATCGGCCGCACAAAAGGTGGTGGTGTTGCTCACATTGGCCGTCAACATGACTGTGCCCGAAAACCGAAAGTTTGCCGGATCACTGATGGATGCCCGCGGGGAGGAAGTGAACCATGAAACAAAAAGATTGTTGGGGTCTGATACCGTTAGTGCGCTGTTGAAAGCGTTCAGATCGACAATAGCACCGCCGGCGGCATTAACGCTTTCGCAAGCTGTTCGCACGAGGGGAGATACGACGGGAAGAGGTTTTTCGTGCAAGGAGAAGACCGTAGATTGACTTTGGCAGTCGCCGTTCAATGTGCTTGTCACGATGCATCTGAAATCTTTATTACCCAGGCCTGAAGCGTTTAAAATGGTGAGCGTATTCGCGTTTGTTCCGTGATAAGTCGAGCTTCCGGAAACCATGTCAACAAAGCCCGTCCCATCGTCGTATTGCCACTGACTTTCCGTTCCTCCAATTGCCGACGCGGTGAACGAAAAACTTGTGCCTGCGCCCGAACACACATCTGCACTGGCGGGTGAATTGGCCGAAACGGATGGTGGCGATACGATCACGACCTGGACCGCATTGCTCGTGCACGGCCGAAAAGAGGGCGGAGTATGGGGAGGCGAAGGGATGCCCGATAGGGAAGCAATCCTTCTAAAATAATAAGTCCCCGGCGATGTGGGTACGGGAAGATCTGGTGAGCGTACGCCCAGTGAAGTGTAGCCACTGGTCAAGGATGAAGTTGACATCTCCCAGTCGTACGTGATTGGTTTTTTGTGGACGCTTGTCGCCGGGGATTGAATGATCGTTGACGGCGCGGTTGTTACACACAACGGCGAAGGCTCGGTGATGTCATTGGTCGTGACCGTACAGGACGAACCCTGACCAAACATAGGCGCATTCGGCGCCACAACCATAAAAAAAACGGGTAGGCAGGTCTGCAGGAACGGCTTCATAATCGATTCGTTTCCCGCAAATTATTTCACACAACTGCAATCACATTTCAGTAGAAAAACCGGCGCAGATTTTTTCACATCAGCAAGCATCCCTAGGGCTATGCGCCATGAAAAATGCTATCGGTGTGGGATCGGCGTCAAACCAAAAAAAAGACCACCCTTTTTGGGGGTGGCCTTTTCTTGAAGACACACGGTTTGAACCGCTTGTTTATTACATTTTATTTACCACTTCCTGGGCAAACTCCGAGCACTTCAGCAGGGTTGCACCTTCCATGAGGCGGTGGAAATCGTAGGTTACACGTTTTGCGTTGATGGCGCCTTCCAATCCTTTCAGGATCAGGTCAGCGGCTTCTTTCCAACCCATGTATTCGAGCATCATGACGCCGGAGAGAATCACCGAGCCGGGGTTCACTTTGTCCTGGCCGGCATATTTGGGTGCCGTGCCGTGGGTAGCTTCGAAGATAGCGTGGCCGGTGACGTAGTTTACATTTCCACCGGGAGCAATGCCGATACCGCCTACGATAGCTGCCAATGCGTCGGAGATATAATCACCGTTCAAATTCAACGTAGCGACTACCGAATATTCATCGGGACGCAACAAGATTTGTTGCAGGAATGCATCGGCGATGGCGTCTTTGATGATCAGTTTGTGATCGCCTTTTTGGATCACTTGCCAAGGACCACCATCGAGGTCTACGGCCCCAAATTCGCTTTTCGCGAGGGCATATCCCCAGTCGCGGAAACCGCCTTCGGTGAACTTCATGATGTTGCCTTTGTGTACGAGCGTAACGCTGGGCAGTTTGTGTTCCAGCGCGTACTTCAGCGCCGAGCGCACCAGGCGTTCCGTTCCGTCTTTGGAAACGGGTTTGATACCGATGCCCGAGTTTTCGGGGAAGCGGATCTTCTTATAGCTTTTTGGGAAGTTGTCTTTCAACAACTGCATGAATTTCTTGTTCTCGTCGGAGCCTTCCTGGAATTCGATGCCGGCATAGATGTCTTCGGTGTTTTCGCGGAAGATGACCATGTCGGTTTTTTGGGGCTCCTTCACGGGTGAAGGCACGCCTTTGAACCACCGTACGGGACGCACGCACGCATAGAGGTCGAGCTCCTGGCGGAGGGCCACATTGAGGGAGCGAATGCCGCCGCCTACCGGTGTGGTGAGGGGACCTTTGATGCCTACCAAATATTCTCTGAAAACGGTGAGCGTTTCTTCGGGCATCCAGTTGCCGGTTTTGTTAAACGCTTTTTCGCCTGCCAGAACTTCCTTCCAGTTGATCTTACGCTTTCCGCTATAGGCCTTTTCTACCGCTTTGTCGAATACCAGTTGAGATGCAGGCCAAATGTCTACGCCGGTTCCGTCGCCTTCAATAAAGGGAATCGTAGGATTATCAGGCACGTTCAGCTTACCGTTGCTGATGCTAATTTTCTGATCGCTCATTGTTTGTAATGCGTTAAAAGTGAATGTTTTGAGATGCCCATTTTTTTGGGCGCGGAAAATTAAAAAATCTCAACCAGAAATGAAGATATTTTTACTCGGCCTGGCGTTTATTGGTAAATTTCTCTATGAAATCGTTTTCCCTTCTTTTGGCAAGCAGCCTGGTGCTGTTTGGCCTGGGCGGCTTCCATGAACGGCCCTCCTATCCTGTTGCAACGGTCTGCCTCAGTCCAGAAGAGAAGAAGCTATATGACCTGATCATGGTCTATCGCCAGGAAAACCACCTGGAATCGATTCCGCTCTCTGCCAAACTCTCCCAGGTAGCCCAGACCCATGCGCGAGATCTCTCCGAGCACTACACCTTCGATCCCAAGAACAAATGCAACCCCCACAGTTGGTCGTCGCATGGAAAATGGACGTCGTGTTGTTATACCAACGATCATAAAAAGGCCTCCTGCATGTGGACCAAGCCACAGGAAATTGCCGGCTATGCGGGCAATGGTTTTGAGATTGCCTATTACAGTTCTATTGGCGCCACGGCCAAGGAAGGACTTGACGGCTGGAAGATAAGTCCCGGTCACAATCCCCTGCTCATCAACAGCGGCACGTGGGAAAAGGCAAAATGGAAGGCCATTGGGGTGGGCATTTACAAGGAATATGGGCTGGTGTGGTTTGGAGAGGTAGACGATGCCGCCGCCCCCGAAACCTGTCCATAAAAGAGTACTGTTTTGAATTCAGTTTCCCATTCCTGGACAATCTACGACTCTAAAAGGCCTGAAACAGCGATATTTTAACGTTTTTTTCTCCTGGCTTGCAATTGGCATTTGGATACATAACACAACAAACAAATTGTTTTATGATCCTCAAGTTCATTTTCAGCAAGCTTTCTTTAGAGAGTCAGGTGAAATACCTCAAGAAAAAAGGTGTGGCCCTTGGAACGCGCGTGAAAGATGGCCGCAAAATCTACATCTACATGTTACGGGACCTGTTCGTGGAGGTGATCTACCAAAACGACAACGCCGACCAGAAAGCCGAAAAGCTCAGCATGCTGCGCGGGTTGAAAAACCTGAACGAATACCTGGAAAACGAATTCAGAACTACTTTTTAATAGGAAATTGGGGCCGGCGACTATTTTTTGCCGGCCAATACTTTCACCATGGTTTCGCCAATTTCGGCGGGTGATTCTACCACGGTGATGCCACACTCGCGCATGATCTTCATCTTCGCTGCTGCCGTATCGTCGGCGCCGCCAATGATGGCACCGGCGTGGCCCATTCTGCGGCCTGGAGGGGCCGTCTGACCAGCGATAAATCCAACGACAGGTTTCTTATTTCCCGAGTCTTTGATCCAACGGGCTGCTACGGGCTCATAGTTTCCACCGATCTCGCCGATCATGACGATGGCGTCGGTTTCGGGGTCGTTCATCAATAATTCTACAGCATCTTTTGTGGGTGTTCCAATGATGGGGTCGCCGCCGATACCGATGGCGGTGGAGATACCCAGGCCGGCTTTCACGATCTGGTCGGCCGCCTCATAGGTGAGGGTTCCCGACTTGGACACGATGCCGATCCTTCCCTTCTTGAACACAAAGCCGGGCATGATGCCTACTTTGGCTTCGCCGGGGGTGATCACACCGGGGCAGTTGGGGCCGATGAGGGTTACGCCACCTTTGCTTTGGAGATATTTTTTGGCCGTCATCATATCCTTTACGGGTATGCCTTCGGTGATGGTGATGACTACTTTAATGCCTGCGTCTACGGCCTCCATGATGGCGTCGGCAGCGAAGGCGGGGGGCACGAAAATGATGGATACGTCGGCACCCGTTTTCTCAACGGCTTCTTTCACGGTGTTGAATACCGGTCTTCCCAAGTGTTCGGTCCCACCTTTCGCGGGCGTCACACCGCCTACTACGTTTGTTCCATATTCAATCATCTGGCCCGCATGAAAGGAGCCTTCGGAACCTGTGAAACCCTGAACGATGACACGGGAATTCTTATTTACCAGTACACTCATGGAAGTTTGTCGTTTGCTTTTGAGAAGCACAAAAATAGGATAATAAACGTTTTGACCAAACGCGCCGCAAACAAGAAAAGCTGCCGGGTGAGGGCAGCTTTTCGTTATTTTTTAGGCGGTCGGTTTACTTTTTAGGCAGCTTTTTTATGTCGTTACGCACCAGGAAGTCGGTGTAGGCTTGTTGATAGGCCGGTTCGATTTTGGCCGCTTCCTGCAGGGCTGTGCCGGCGTCGACGAGCAGGTTGTTCTGTTCGAAGAAACCTGCCTGGTAGAGCTTGTTAATGGCGGTGGGCTCTGCGGTGGCCGCGGCCACTTCGGCATAGGCTGCCTTCAGTTTGTCACGGTTTGCCTTGGACACTCTTCTGAGGTTATAGTCCTTCGACTTCTGATTCTTGTCTGTTTTGGAAGTTACGGTCATAACAATGGTGCTCTCGGTTCCAAAGACAGGATCGGAGAGATCTACTTCGAGCCAGGTGTCGGATGTTTCGCGTGTGACCAGTTCCTCGCCAAACATGGTGTTGAACGTGACGATGTAGGGCTTCAATTTCTTATCGTCGTTCCAGCTGATGATCACTTTGTTGCCAAACACATCGGCATGATTCCCGGTGGGCAGGTTGAGGGTGATAAAGCCGAACCCGCGTTCTACCGCACCCGTTGCGGCCAGGGTATTCTTGGGGGATGTGACGGAGCTAAGGACGAAATCGGTGTACTTGTTCAACACGCTGGGTTCAGCCTTGACCTCATTGGCAAAGTCGATCACTTTATAGGTACCTGCAGGTTTTTTTACTTCAAAAGGTCTTCCCTTCGCCGTTACCAGGCCTACGTACGAGTTTTCTGAAAGCTTCACTTCGTCTGCATTTTTGAGGCTAGCGCCAACTTTGAGCGGCTGCCAGGCGGAACCGGATTTCAATTCATTCTTGCCTTTGCTGACAAGCACTTTAAAAGCATACTCTTGCGCCTGGACCCGGCCGAGACCGACAAGCATCAGGACTGCCAAAGCCAACTTCGGGGATTTCATGATGTAGATGGAGCGTTAAGGGTTTATTTAAACAAAACTAATACAATCCGAACGAATAGCATATACCGGTTAAAAGCTTCTGGTTCGCCTCAGGCCGGGCATTTATACTCAAATCGACGTTTGTCCGAAGTAATACGCAATGCTCGCGAAAGGGTTCGGGCTAAAATGATAAGCGTTTAAACTTCTTGCGATAATATTGGGGTCATCATGAATGAAAGAGGCCGTCCTTTTGAGACGGCCCTTCCTATTTTTAAAACCAGTGTCTTGTTATTTTTTCATGTTGTTGCGCAGCAGGAATTCGTCTAATCCTTCCTGGTAGGTGGGCACGTCAGGAGCCAGTCGGATGGCTTCTTTGTACGCCGTCAGGGCATCGATAAACAGTTTGTTCTCTTCATAGAAACCAGCCAACAGGTATTTGTTGAGCGCGGTTTGTTCGGTGGCACTGCTCATGTCGGCTTCCAGTTTCTTTTTTACGGTGGCTTGCTCTGGCGGTGCCAATCGTTTAATAAGGTGTTGTTTCGATATTTGTTTCGGATCTGCTTTGGAACACACTTCAACAAGGATAGCGTTTTCCTTGGCGTAGTGGGGGTCGTTCAAGTCGATCTTGAAACTGGTTTCCGGAGTATCGAATTTTACCAACTCGTCGTCGAACATGTTTTTTACCGTTACAACATAAGGTCCTGACGCTTTGCTTCCATCCCAAGCGACGATGGCTTCGCTGTTGAAGATACCGGAGTACTGATTTTCAGGGAGCAAGAGTCTGATGGCATAGGTTTCAGTAGTACGTTCTACCGCTCCCGTTGCACTGAGGCGATCCTTTTTATTTTCGGCCGAGTTGCTGCTGAGTATAAAGTCGGTGTATTTGTTGAGGACGCCGGTGGCGGGTTTATTCTTTACGTCATCATCCAGTTTTTTCACAGGATAGTTGCCCGCCTGTTTTAATTCCAGCGGCGTGCCCTTGCTATGCACCAGGCCGACATAGGCATTCTCGCTGATCTTCAGCTCATCACTTGCGCGGAGACTGGCACCGGTTTTCAACGGTATCCAGTCGGTGCCGGACTTTACTTCGTTCGCGCCTTTGGTTGCCAACACCTTGAAGGCATAGTCCTGTGCGGAGGCAAAGGAGGCGACCAAAGCGAAAAGAAGGGTCAATTTTTGCGTTTTCATGATTTTGAGTATTGAGGAGAATAGTTAAAGATACGTTTTTTGGAGGACTCTTAGGGGGTTAATACTTCTTCCTTGTGCCGGGTAAACGGGAAGAAGTATATAATTTTCTGGATGAGATTTTTGATAACACTCATGTAAATCTCATAAACATCGCCGACCAGGGCCACGGCCGCCAAGGTGAGTGTTACATTCAATTTGAACGAGAACCAGTGAAAGATAAACACCATCAGCATAGTGTACGCTAAGAGTTGTGTTAATTGCAACAATTTTGTGATGCCATCATACCATGTAGGCCAGCGTGTATTGATCAGCGAAAACAATGCCACATTGAGGAGGCAGATGACAAAGGCCAGAAGTTCTTCTTGCCATTCGGCCATTTCATTGATAAAATTTCCATTCAGGATCATGGACACAACATTGGCGTGTATAACGACCCCAAACATATCGGGGTTGGCCTTCCCAGCCATTTTTTTATTCAACGGTGTGTAGAATCTGTCGGCCCAGGAAGGGTCGCCAAACTCGTTGCCCATAAATCCCATGATGACTATCTTGTCTTTAATCATGCTGGGCTCGAAACTTTCAGTCAATATTTGATTGACATCCAGCGCATAAAAACCCACCCCGAACAATGTTTGTCCATAGGTGTCGACGATTGTCCCTCTATAATTTATGATCTCTTTGAAATTATCTCTTTTTAGAAATTCTTTTGTCTTCACCGAGTCATAGGCCATGGCCATGGCGACCGAAAATGCATATTGCGGTTTCCCGTCCTTATCGTAGAGTCGCGGATTAACCTGACGGCAAGTTTTCGTATCATCCTGAAAAGCCGCATCCGTGTCGAGGTTGGCAAACCCTTCGCCATGGGCGTTGGCCGAAAAATCGGAACGCCGCAAAAAATCAAAGACACCTTCGGGGAGCAACGAATCCTTTCGAATGGTCTTGGTGACCAAGATTACATTTCCCGCGTCCTGGATTGCACTGCCCAACATATAGTTTCCCATGACATCGCGCAAGGCCGGACAATTAACGGTATCCCTGGTTCTTCCGTAACAATCGAAAAACGCATCTATGCCAATGATCTTCGGTTTGTATTTACTGATAATACGAATCTGCTCTGCAATTTCCCTACGTGAAAGATTTCCAATGTTCACCACGACAATGTTGGTGTCTGGCTCCGGCGTTGCACGAAGCCTCTGGAAAACATAGTCGGTCAACTCCACATCGTTCAGGGCCACTCCGATGGAGTCGAAGGCGTTGAACATTCTCAGGTTGGTGAATCCCACGATGGCCCACATGGCGAGGAAGACGAAGTTCGTTGCGATGATGCAATCGAGCCAGAATTTTCTCATGATGATAAAGGATGTATGAAGTAAATTTAGAAATTTACCTTGCATTACCATAGCCCTTGAAGCCACGACCCCGATCAAAGCGCACGCTCACCGAATACACGGAGGGAATCTTTCGTGGCGACCGCGTGCTGCTGGGCCAGGCCATCACGCTCATTGAAAGCACACTTCCCGACGACCAAGCCCTGGCGGCACGGCTGCTTTCGGCCATCAGCCCCAAGACCGGTGGCGCTGTCCGGCTCGGCATCACGGGTGTTCCGGGGGTTGGGAAAAGTACCTTTATCGAGGTTTTGGGCTTGTATCTCATTCAACAAGGAAAGAAGGTTGGCGTCCTCACGGTCGATCCCAGCAGCCCATTGACACGAGGAAGCATTTTGGGTGACAAGACCCGCATGGAAGAGCTCTCAAAAAATCCGAACAGCTTTATTCGTCCCTCGTCGTCGGGCAATGCCCTGGGTGGTGTAGCTCACAAAACGCGGGAGGCGATGCTCTTGTGTGAGGCCGCGGGGTTTGATGTGATCATTGTCGAGACCGTGGGTGTGGGGCAGTCGGAAGTGTCGGTAAAAAACATGGTCGACTTTTTCCTGTTACTCATGCTGGCAGGTGCCGGCGACGAGTTGCAGGGCATCAAGAAAGGCATCATGGAAATGGCGGACGCCGTTGCCATCACCAAAGCGGAAGGCGACAATTTTTCGCGCGCACAAGAAGCCCGGGCTGAGTATCAACACGCACTTCATTTGTTTCCACCCGGTCCGTCGGGCTGGACGCCGCGTGTGGTCACCACCTCGGCATTGACCGGCGAAGGCATTGAAGGCATTTGGCATATCGTCGAAGAGCATCACCGCCTGACAAAAACGTCGGGATTTCTCGACACCCTGCGCCAGCAACAAAATGTAGAGTGGTTTCGCGAATATTTCAAAGATGCTTTGCAGGCCGATCTGCAAGGGCATGCGCCGCTC
>CBIHQM010000056.1:0-21520 GCA_966211885.1 uncultured Chryseolinea sp. | reverse complement strand
GTGTTTGCTTATACAATGATTTGCAAGGATACGGTGGAGGAAAAAATTCTTCAGCTGCAAGAACGCAAGAAAATGTTGGCCGATGATCTGATCCAGGAAGATTCCGGTTTTGTAAAAAATCTTTCACGCGAGGACGTGGAGTTCTTGTTTGGCTAAGGCAAAATTTAACGGCAAAAAAAATGAGATGAGAAATTACGCTCATCTCATTCCTGTAATTTATTAGACGAACTTACTTCGCCTTTAAATTTTCTTCGAACAATTTCAGGATCCGTTTGTACTCATCCGTCCAGCTGCTGGCTTCTACAAACCCATGATCTTCCATGGGATAAACGGCAAGCTCCCAATTGTCTTTCCCTAATTCAATAAGACGCTGCGACAAACGCACGGCATCCTGAAAGTGAACGTTCACATCAACCATGCCATGGCAGATCAACAACGCGCCCTTCAGACCTTGTGCATGATAGAGCGGCGAACTTTTTGCATAGGCGATGCTGTCGCTTTGCGGGATGTTGAGAATGCTGCCGGTGTAAGGATGATTGTAATGCGCCCAGTCGGTAACCGGTCGCAAGGCTGCCCCGGCAGCGAACGCGTCGGGCGTGGTGAACATGGCCATCAGGGTGATGAAACCGCCGTAGGAGCCACCATAAATACCGATGCGTTTAGGATCGATCTGATGTTGATCCACCAGGAACTTTGCGCCATCGAGGTTGTCGGTCAGATCTTTTCCGCCCATGTGGCGATAGATGCCCGCGCGCCAATCGCGTCCATAGCCGGCGCTGGCGCGGTAGTCCATATCCAGCACGGTATAGCCCATGTCGGCCAGCAAATTGTGGAACATGTATTCACGGAAATAGCTGCTCCACCACTTGTGAGCATTTTGAAGATAGCCCGCCCCATGCACAAAGATGACCGCCGCTCCATTGGGATTTTTGGGCTTGTACAGGCGCGCATAAATATCCTTGGTGTCGCGCGCCTTGACCGTGACTAACTCAGGTTCGCGCCACGTATAGGATTTGAACTCGCTGGTTAGCGACTGCGTGATCTGCCGAGGTTTTGCACCCGGTTTGTTCTCCATGATAAAAAGCTCCCACGGTTTGTTGCTATAAGAATACCGGAAGGCAATGCTCTTCTCGTCGGGCGAAAGAAAAATTTCGTGCGCGCCGGTAAAGGTTGTCAGTCGCTCGGGTTTTCCACCGGTCGCGGGCAGGCGATAGAGCTGTTTTTCGCCGGGATGTATTTCATTCGTCAGGAGATAAAACAATTTCTTATCGGCCGACAGCCACACTTGTTGAACCTCGAATGCGCCGCCGGTGATTGCTTTTTTGGTGCCGGTGGCAACATCGACGGTGTAGAGGTGAAGGAACCCGGTTTCCTCGGAGGTGTACCACAGTTGTTTGTTGTCGGCCAGCCAACCCATGCCCAGGTTGCCAAAGCCGTTGCCGCTGATCCAGGCTTCATCATGCTGGTGACTGAGGGTTGTCAGCTTTTGTGTTGCAGGGTCCAGCAAGGCAATCCAGCGATCCTTAAAATCGACGGAGTTTATGGTGACCACGCAATACTTACCCTCGGGCGACCAGAGCACGTTCCCTACGGCAACCGGTCGCGGTGTGGCTTTGGTTTTTTTATCCGTATCGGACGTTTTTTTTAACGGGGAATCCTTTGTGTACTCCAGCGTGTCCGCTATGCCCGGTAATTCATCCATTTTTACCAGTAGCGCTGTATCGCGGGCGATATCGTATAGATAAAACTCACTGCTGCTCACCGGCGCGCCCACCTTAGGACGGGAGAAAATTTCTTCGGTAAAACCCGATACCGTAACATAGTTCGGCACGATCGTGCTTTTGGGACCGGATGTTTTTGAAACGCGATAGGTGATAAATTTTTCATCCGGACTCACCATCAACAAATCAGCCGACTTGTCGTCGAGATAGATTTTTTTGGGTCGTTTGGGTTGGGTGGCCTTTTGATTTTTTTGAGTGAGCTGTTGTTTGCGATCGCGTTCCCTCAACACATCAAAGTAGGCCAGTTGATCCTGGTGCAACCACTTGTCCTGATCGGTATAGGATGGAGTGCTTTTCCTGCCTTCTTTGAAATCGGTGAGTTGGGCAAATTCGCCGGTGGCGATGGTCCAGCTAAAGAGGTTGGTGCCGGCGTTGAACAGGATCTTTTTTTCATCACCCGAAAAGGAGGGCGACGATTCGCGCTGCACGGTGTTGGTGATTTGCGCGACTTTGCCCGAGGCCACAGTGTAAAGGAAAACATCGCCGTTCTTTTCATAGACATAAAGGCTATACGCCTTGTTGAAGATGCCACTGCGCGAGGGGAGTGTCATCTGTGCCTTGGCCGGGACCATCACCGGCTTAGGATTTTGGAGGGTTACTGAATACAGGGAGTCGGCGGTCGCGTTTTCCGGGTTCCAGTTAAAGTAAACGGTCTTGCTGTCGGGCGACCAGGAAACGTTACTGGGCGATACGCCGATCCATTTGGGATCGCGCATTATTTTTTCAACGGTCAGTTTGTCCAGCACGGATTGGGCATGCGTGCAGAGTGCACTCCAGAGGAGCAAGGTCAGGCAGGTTAGGCGGTACATGAAGAAAAATATTTTTGACAAGATACTGTAAAGGAATATTTTCAAGTCTAATTTTTACAGGAATGTCACAGGTCATCATCCGCCCCATTACCCCAAAAGACAACGAAGCCGTGGCTTCTGTTATACGAACGGTCATGCCCGAGTTTGGCGCCGGCGGCGCAGGCTTTGCCATCCACGACAACGAGGTGGACGACATGGCCGCCGCCTATTCGCAACCGCGAACAGCGTACTTTGTTTGTGAAGTGGATGGGGTCGTTGTTGGAGGAGGAGGCATCGCGCCACTGGCCGGCGGCGCGGAAAATATCTGCGAATTAAAGAAGATGTATTTTCTTCCGTCAGGCCGCGGACTTGGGTTGGGTCAACGGGTGCTGGAAGCGTGCTTGCTGGCCGCAGGGCGATCGAACTTCCGGTACTGCTACCTGGAAACCTTCAACACCATGAAGAACGCCATGAAACTCTATGAAAGGAATGGCTTTATAAAAATTCCCGGTCCCCTGGGAAATACGGGGCACTTTGCCTGCGATACATTCTATCAACTGGACCTGAAGGCTGCACAAATCGCCTGAGCAATACCCATAAAAAAACAAAGTCGGGCGCAATGAATTTTTGCGCCCGACTTTGCATGAAGTGGTTCAACTTATTTTTTGGACGACACGCTGGCGGGCATGTACATATAATCCAAGGTAACATCCAACATCGCTTTTAAGCCGGTGAGCATCCCGCGCTCGTCGATCATGAAGTCGGGTGTGTGGTGAGCGGGCACTTTGCTGGGATCCTGGTCGGGAGGCATAGCGCCAACGAAGAAGAAGAAACCGGGCACTTTCTTTTGATAAAAGGCAAAGTCTTCCGCGCCGGTCACGGCATTGATACGCGCCACGTTTTCGGCTCCTGCGGCTTTCTGCAAGCTGGCTACCATTTTCTCCGTGAGTGGAATGTCATTATAAGTAACAGGGGTTTTACTTTCAATCGTCACCTCTGCCGTAGCGCCTGCACTCTCAGCAATTTTGGTGGCGGTTAGTCTGATTTTTTCGTGGATCTTTTTCTGCATGTCTTCATCCAACGTGCGGATGGTACCGGCCAATTGGGCTTCTTCGGGAATGATGTTCTCGCGAACACCCGCCTGAAATTTTCCAACGGTGATCACAGCGGCTTCTTTGGTCAGTTCTGTCTGACGGCTGATGATCGTCTGCAGACCCAGTACAATCTGCGACCCCACCACAATAGGATCGATGCCCATCCAAGGTGCCGCACCATGCGATTGTCTGCCTTTGATGTTGATATAAAACCAATCCGACGCCGCCATCATCCCGGCGGGGCGATAAGTAATTCTTCCCAGCGGGGAGATCGATTGAATGTGCATACCAAACACGACATCCACTTTCGGATTTTCCAACACACCTTCCTGAACCATCAGGTTGGCGCCGCCTGTTAGGCCCGGTAACGAACCTTCTTCAGCCGGTTGGAAAATAAATTTGATGGTGCCCTTCAGATCATTTTTGTTTTTAGCGAGGATCTCGGCCACTGCCATGAGGATGGCCACGTGCGTGTCGTGTCCGCAGGCATGCATCACGCCTACTTCGGTGCCATTGAGCATGGCTTTTTCTTTCGAGGCAAAGGGAAGGCTATTGCGTTCGACAACCGGGAGCGCATCCATGTCTGCCCGCAAGGCAATGACCGGCCCAGGTTTGCCGCCCTTCAGCAGGCCCACCACGCCGGTTTTGGCCACGCCGGTCTGTACTTCGATGCCCAGCTTTTTCAGGTGCTCGGCTACATAGGCGGCAGTCTTCACTTCCTGGTCCGACAGCTCCGGGTATTGGTGAAAGTGGCGGCGCCACTCAATAACTTTGGGCTCAAGTTGTTTGGCTTGCTCATCTATTTTAGCTTGCAGCTTAGGGCTAACCTGTGCAATCGATGCAAACACGATGAGGCTGCCGGTGAGGCAGAGAAAAACTTTCTTCATAGGTTTTTGTATGATTAACGAAGGAAACAATATAGAGATTAAAGCCAACCAGACAAACCGATAATGTATGGAGTGGATCAAAATATTTGCCGGAGAAGACATTGCCCGGGAGCAATTAAAGGAAGATAAACCGCGTCTCCTGGTGGTGAACGGTCGCCGCATTTGCCTGGCACGACACGGTGGAAAATTCTTTGCTGTTCAGGATGCCTGCACCCACAACGGCGAATCGCTCAGCAAAGGCCAAGTGAACTACCTGGGCGAGATCGTCTGCCCCTGGCACAACTACCGTTTTGCCCTTGACAACGGCAAAGCCTGCGACTCGTCCTGCCGCGATCTGGCCACCTACCCGCTGAAATGGGATGAGGCCGGTTTTTTTATCGGTATGTGAAAATAGATTAATCCGTATTTTCGTTTCAAAATACATTGACCGGCCAACTGAACATGCATCGACCCACGCGAATATTTTTTTTTAGCTTCATCATTTTCCTGCTTTCCGCACCCGCTGTCGCCCAACGTGTGGTGACGCCAAAAGAATGGATCGAGCAAATGAATCTGAAAGCGGGATTGCCGGCAAAATTGCTGAGCACCCGGAGCGTTGTTTTCTACGATTATTCGCTGACAGAAAAGAATCTTCTCGACGTTCAACAAATGCTGCAACGCACCGGTGTTGATGCCGTCGCCTATTTCGAGCTGGACATGCTCATGGCCAGCAAAGACGTCACGAAAGCTTTTGCCGATTATTTCACAAAACGGGAAATGACCAACATCGTGTTTGTGGAGCGCGATGAAACCAACTACCGCGTCACCGTGACGGCCATCAACGAAAAGGAAAATGTGGTCGATCCAGGCCAGGCCGCGTGGTCTGAGTCCAACAGTGTGTTGCTGGAGGCCATGAAAGCCCTTTACCGGACGGCAGCCACCCAACAGAAAAAACAAAATCTGCTCATCAACGACACGCCCGAAACCGGCCTTGCCATAAACCCCATCCTGGGCAAGCGAAATGAGTTCTACGCCCCCGATCTCAAGGTCGACCCCCTCGCCGTACAAAAAACGGGAGATGAAGCCATCGACAGAGAATTGGAAGCGATCTTCACCGCCAACTATCCCCTGAAATTTAAAATGGCCGAACCCAATCTCACGGAAAAAGAGCTGCGCAAACAAGGCCTTCTCTACGTGCTCTGCGTGGTTCACACCCGCGGCGCCGTGGCCAAGGAGCTGCTGGGCTATGATATGAGCAAATCCGAAAGCGCCCTGGTATCGGTGACCTACCCCGAAACAACGCAGCAACTCAAGAACATCCCCTCCAACACCACCATCTTCAAATTCTACTTCAAACACATCGATTCCGGAAACGCCTTCTTTGGCACCAAATGGGACGCCGACATCACCTGGCAACAAGCTCTCCTCAACCAAATCCGGGGCATGAAAGCCGAACTCCGCATCAACAATTGATCGGGGTGTTTCCCCCAAGTTTGCGGCAAAAAAATTTTCTTTTCCCTCCTGACATAGGGCTGACACAGGCGGATCGTTACTTCACACCAAAGCAACGCATCACCCCTAACCCAAAAGAAAATGTACACCCCGGAATTCTTTGATCGCCTCTGTGCCGTGCTCCACGAAGTGATCCCCCACTTCAACGAACGCCGCTTTATCTTCCGCATCTTCAACACCGACTGGCCCGACCTCGAGCTAAGACAACGCACCCACCAGGTGACCACGGCCCTTCACGAAGCTCTCCCCAAAGAATTTCCCGCCGCCGCCCAAATGATCGACGCCATCACCGCGCGCTTGCACCAACAAAAAGAAAACAAAGGCTATTCTCCATTTATGTTCTTGGTAGAATACAAAGAACGCTATGGCCAACACCACCTCGAAGAGCTGCCCCGGAAGACCGTCATGTCGCAGGCAAACGCTGTTTAAAAACCTACGCCCGCAGTCCAAGACATCCCGAATTCAAAAAGCACCGAACAGGATAACCCCCACACGAGCTAAAACGAACCTCGCCAAAAACGCACCAACAAAAGAGGCTGCCCCGCAAAGAGCAGCCTCGGCTTAGTTTAGGAAAAAATCTATCAATTCAGATGGAACGCCGCGCCCAACGCATACACCGCACCGATCCGATCAGTACCATAATATTCGCGTGAGTTGCTATTCAGCACATTGCGTCCGTTCACAAACACATTGAATTTCTGCGTGACGTTGTAAGCCGCCTTCAAGTTCACCAACACCTTACCGGAGATGTTCCCCACCGCGCTGTTGTCTAACGGACTGTCGCCGCTATACTGTCGCTGCGACGAGAAGCAATAACCATTCAGGTTGAAATTGAATTTATTGCTCGGCCTGAAGTTCACGAAATATCCGCCGTACAGCGCAGGCGTGCTCTTGTGGTCGCTGTTGCTATACGTGGTCGTCGGGGTGAAGCTGGCCGGCAAGTCTTCTGTTGTTGTCTTTTGATAGGTGAGGAAGGGTTTGATCTGCCATTTTGCATGAGGAACAATGTTGAGCGACAGCGTGGCACCCGTTTGCTTTGCGGTCGTAGGCACGTTCGCGAAGGCTGATGCGATGGGGCTCGTGGTGATGATCGCCGCAAAGTTCTCCGCCTTTTGCTGGAACACATCGATGTCGAGTTGGAGGGTCTTCGAGAACTGTGTGCGATAGCCCAACTCGATCATGCTGATGCGGAAAAGATTGACATCCTGGTTCCCCACACGAGAGGCATTGACCGTTACGCCGGGAGCAATCTGCACAGGTACTTGTATGTTTAAATAGTTATTACCAATAAAAGAACCGCTGTTGGACCGGGTCACCGCCGCGCGGATCAAGTTGTTTTCATTCAGGTTATAGGTCGCCGCGAATTCATAGGCCAGGTAGGCGTCGTTGGGCACAGAGAATTTGTCGACGCGAACGGCGGCAAGCACACGAAGGTCTTTCACTGGCTTTATGTCGGTGCGCAAGTAACCCGAAGTGGTGTTGATGATCACGGTCTCGCCATTCAGGTAAGCGCCGGTTTGCGCGTTGAAGTAGTCCTTGTCGTTGTAGTTTGCATTCTGGTAGTTGATCCCGGGAACGATCGTCGCCACGTTGCCAATCTTGAATTCATACTCTGCCTCCGCATTGGTGGTGATATAGTCGTATTTGCCGGGAGAAGTGCCGTAGTTCAGGTTATCGGTACCGTTGATGACCGAAGCGCGCACGTGAAAGCCATAAACATGCGCCGCGAGATTGGCGTACTGGCTTTGCGATGTATTCACCGTGAACGGCGTGTTGCTGCCCCCGATGAAATTCTTTTGAACATCGGACTCCTGCAAACCGAGGCTGAGATCGAACGACACTTTCTCGCTGGTCTTGTAGTTCAGGAAAGCATTTGCTCCCCATTTGTTCAAGGCGCGGTCCGGGTGGGGATATTGTTTTTCAAAATTGCTGGTGAGCGTTTGAATGGGAACAAATTCCTGTGTGTTATCATTGTAATACAGGTCATCGAAGCGCTTGCGATTTTGATAGTTGGTCGAAAGCGTGTAATTGAATTTGTCGCTTACTTTTTTCCCAAACGAACCATTGGCAATGAACGTGGAAGGCGTCGCCGCCTGAACCGAGGCGTTGGCATAAGTCTTGGCATCCTTGTTCGCGCGTTTCGTAATGATATTGATCACACCGGTTACGGCGTTGGGACCAAACAACGGCGAAGAAGGACCACGCACGACTTCGATGCGATCGACGTCGTTGATGTCTACGGGTAACGCTTCCCAGGAAGTACCTCCCAGGTTGTTGTTGAACACCGGGCGATTGTCAATCATCACCAGCGTAGCCAGGTTTGATTTTTGGTATTCGGTACTGTGACGCAGCACGTTATCAAAGCCACGGATGTGAATGTCATAGACACCGTTGGTTTGCTCGCGAACGATCACACCGGGAGCCAGGCGCAGGGCTTCCATGATGCTGGTGGAACCGGCCTTGTCGATGTCGGCGCGGGTGATGGTATAACTGGAAAGAGGAGCGTCAAACAACGTTTCGTTTTTCTTGGAGGCCGAGTTGATCGGGACGTTCATCAAATCCTCCAGCGACATTTCATACAGATCCTCGTCTGTGGGTTCCTGTTCCTGGGCATAGGACGGAACGGACATACCAAGCAGGAGCATGCCTGCGAGGGGCAAGGTAAACTTCAGGGACATAAAGGAGTTTTTTGTTTAATTAAGGGCGGACAAAAATAGGGCGGCTGCCTGCGGCAGTTTGTCAAAAAGATCAGCCAAACTTACACCCACTTGATTATCAGCAGGGTTGTACAAACAACCCAATAAAATTTGGCTGTTCAAACACCCAAAAAATCGGTTTAAATGCTTCTGCAAACGAAATAGAGCTAATCGAACAAAAACTTGGCGGTAACGCGGTTAGGGATGAACGGTGAGTGATAAACTGGGTTTTAATTGAAGTTTTTTACTGAAAGTGGTTGATAGGGTCCTATTTTTTGGATGCGCAGGCCCTTTTCAGAATTCGCGATAGAAAGAAAAATATGAAAAAAATAAAAACCTTACCCTTCGATTTTGTGCTGGACGAGCTCTTTCCAGCCGACCCGGTAACGCGGCCCATGTTTGGCGGCTATGCCATTTATGTGAAAGACAAGATCGTGATGATGCTGCGCAAAAAGGACACCCTGGTTCATGACAACGGCGTTTGGCTGGCCACCACCTTCGAACATCACGAAAGTCTTCGAAAAGAACTTCCCGCGATGCGCACCATTCGCTTGTTTGGCGGAAAAGAAAGCGGTTGGCAAAACCTGCCTGAAGACGCCCCGGATTTTGAGGAAGAAGTAAGCCACGCCTGCCGTCTTATTCTGAAGGGCGATGTTCGCCTGGGAAAAGTGCCTGCGTCGAAAAAGAAGGCTACTCCTGCAAAAAAGAGTGTGTTGAAAAAGAAGCAGGCTTTGAAAAAACCTACGCCAAACAAAAAAGGATCATCGCCTGCTAAAAAGACGCTCAAAAAGAAGAGGCCGTGATTATTTTACAACGGCGCTGAAAACGATGTTCACCTTCGTGTAGTATACTGTGGTGATGCCTTCAAATCCAGAGTCCGTTCCCACAAACAACCACATCTCACCATTACTATTGCTGCGGCCAATAAATGGAGCGGCATTGGACGATGCATTGGTGCGGGTAATGAGCGCGTAGTCCGTTGAACTTTCGGTGGTAGCAATGTTGCCCAGCACGGTAGACATCACACCGGCAGTGCTTTGATTGCCTTTGTCGAGGTTGAAGGTATATTGGTTGCTTTCGATCACCTTCTTGGGTTCCATCCCCGAAGCGCCGGCCTTGAGAAACACACTTTCACCGGGTGCGCCGCCCACGCCGCTGTATCCTTTGGGGGCATTTGAGGCCAGTTCCACGTCAAACACGACCGTGTAGTCGGTGTTGGGGGAGAGACCGGTGACTTTCTTCTTCATGAACATGAACAGGTCATCGCTGTGGTTATTGCCCGACAGCATGATGGATTTCCCACTGCCCACGCTGGCGGGCCGGTCGGTGTAGGCAAATTTTAATTCATAAAATGTAGAATCGTCTGCACCGGCGGGGAAGTCCGAAAAATCGGCTTGCCAATCATTCTGTGAGACGCCGAAGTCATAGCTATAGGACGTCACCAAAATGCTGCCATTGTCATTCGACATGCTGCACGACGCCAATACAATCGATAACATGATACCCAAAAGCTTACCGCACGTTTTCATATTCTGTCTTTCATAGTCATAGACACGGCCCCCTGTGCAAAGGTTGGAACCCCCCGCGCTCCTGCACGCAAGATCCATCCCAGACTAAATTTATAATACTTACGTCATCTATAAGAGAACTCAGACTTCAAAAGTATCGTTTTACCGACTATATTATATTGTTTTTAGTGCCTATGCAACATTCTACACTCCACAGTGACTTCCCCTTTCATTCCAAGCTTAGCCTGAAGCTGCTCATCGAGTATTGGGAGCGCACCATCGCGGAAGGCAACGTTCCTGATTTTGCAAAGAACATGATGTCCTACCTGGATGATGCGCCGGAGTTAAGGCAACCCATTGAAGATTTTGCGATCGTCGAAAAACACCGAACATTCATCAACTTTCTGATGTCGGCGGTGTTGCCCCCGGCAAACCAGGACACCGAACGGGCCGCGGCCATCCTGCCGTTCCAATTCAAATCCATCTATAGCACCCGCGCCTTTGACAGAACGCTCGACATGAAGCGTATCGAAGAAATGGTGGTCACCAATTTCCCGGACAACCATATGACCCTGGGCAAAACGGTAAAGGCCTGTCTGCTGATCCTGGAAAAATTCTACGGCTTCAAGCTCGACATGGACAAACCTATTCTGTTCACGGTCCCTGATCCGAAGACCGGCCTTGAAAAAGTATATAAAATAGAGATCAGCCACCAGTTTTGCGAGATCATTTGCAGGACCACACCTAAGCCCATCGAAAAACACGTGTTGAAGTTTTTGATGGAAAAGATGTACGACGTAGACCTGTGGCTGCAATACATCCGCCCGGAGGACTACGAGTTCCAGGGCTTTATTGAAATGCGATTGATCGACGTGACGGAGCAGGAGATGCTGTCGTCTATAAAATATGATTTGCTGAAAAAGAACGCCGTGGTGCGCGAGGAAAGCTTCTCGGCCATCCAAAAGAAATTGCGCTCTCTTTTCGGCATTGAAGAGATAAAGTTGGGCATTGCCTACATGGACGCCAGCAACAACATTATTCTCAACAACGGCGCGTCGCAGTGCTGGAAGAGTTTGGCCGACCGCCCCTCCGACCGCCCGTGCGATGACTACACAGGCTCGGTCTATGAAAGAAGCTGGATCGAAAAACGCTACGTGACCGTAGAAAATCTAAAGGAATATCCGTTCCCTTCGAAGGTAGAGGAAGCGTTGCTGGCCAACGGCATCAACAACATTTTGCTTGCACCGCTGATCGACGAAGGCGAAACCATTGGCATGCTGGAACTGGCCACTTCTACACCCGGGAAACTCAATCCGGTAAGCGCCCACAAAGTGGAGAACGTGTTGCCCATGTTCACCGCGGCCGTGAAGCGTGTCAAAGAAGAAATGTCCACCGAAGTGCGGGCCCTGATCCAGGAAGAGTGCACGGCTATTCACCCCAGCGTGCAATGGCGTTTCTTCGACGCCGGCGTGAAGCTGATGAACCAGCGCCGCCACGACGACAAAGCGATCATGGAGGAAATTGTTTTCAAGGATGTGTATCCATTGTTCGGCTTGTCGGATGTGCGCAACTCTTCGATCGAACGCAACAGCGCGATCCAAAAAGATTTCCAGCAAAACCTGAAGTTGGCCAAAGACCTGCTGCAAAAAATTTACGAACAGAAGAAACTGCCCCTGGTGGAAGAAGTGATCTTCAAAACCGAGGAGCAACAACAAAAAATAAACCGCGGTCTCGCTTCCGGCGACGAAAGCAACGTGATCGAATTTCTGAAAACGGAAATCCATCCGCTGATCCAGCATTTTGAAGAAGACGAGGAGCTGAAGAAACACATCGTGCGCTACCGTGCACACCTCGATCCGGTGTTTGGCGTGGTGTACAAGCGACGAAAGGCTTTTGAAGATGACTTGGCCCTCATCAACCGGACCATCGGCAACCACCTGGACGAAGCCGAAGTGAGTGCGCAGGAAATGTTTCCCCACTACTTCGAAAAGTATAAGACCGACGGTGTGGAGTTCACGCTTTATGTCGGCAGTTCGCTGGTGAAAGGAAAAACATTCGACACTTTCTATCTGAAGAATTTTCACTTATGGCAGTTGGTCACCATGGTCGAGATCCATCGCAAAATGGAAACCCTGAAACCCCGCCTGAAAAACAATCTTGACATCACGCAGTTGATGCTCGTGTATGACCAACCGATCTCTATCCGTTTCCGCGCCGACGAAAAACAATTTGATGTCGACGGCGCCTACGACATTCGCTATGAGATCGTGAAGAAGCGTATCGACAAGGCCCACGTCAAAAACACTGGCGAACGCCTCACGCAACCCGGCAAGATTGCCATTGTATATAACCAGGCAAAAGTGGAGGATGAGTATCGCCGCTATTTCCACTACCTGGCCGGTAAAAAGCTGATAACCGGTGAGGTGGAGGACTTGGAATTAGAAGAGCTTCCGGGCGCCACCGGCCTGAAGGCCTTGCGCATCCAACTGGCCGAACCCGAAAAAGAGTTCATTACGAATCAAAAAGACGATTTGCTGAAGGACATAGAAGATGCGCTGAGACTTCATTAAGTGAGGCCAGTTTGTTATCTTCGGAGTGTTTATGAAACGGCTCGCCCTTCTTTGCTTCTTATTGGTAACGATCTTTTCCTGCAAGGAAATCTCGTATAAAGAGCCTCAACCGTCTGGCAAGGCGACCCTCAAGACCGTGCCCGCAGAGCTTCACGGCATGTATGTGCTCTCTGACGACAAAGAAACTTCAAAAGACACCCTGATCATCACCTCCAGTGGCTACCGCGTCGTGAGCGACCACAAGGAAAGTCCGCTCGGCGATAGTTTGGTGTTGAAGTACTACAAAGGGTATTACTTTTTGAGCATCAATGAAAATCCTGAGTGGCTTTTGCGCATCGTGAAACGCCAACCCAACGGCGACCTGGCCTATTTTTCAATGGATACTGAAGAAAAAAACTTCAACCAGCTGCTGAGAAATCTTACCAAGGAAACGACGGTCGATTCCGTTGTCATAAAAGGTGAAAAACTCTACCAGATCAATCCCTCTGCACACAAACTCATGAAGCTTATCAAGAAGGGTTATTTTAAACAGGCCCTGATCATGAAGAAGATGAATCCGTAACGCGGCCTTCTTTATCTTTCTTCAGGACACAAAAAAAGACGACCCAACTAGGGGTCGTCAAGAAGATCAAGAACTATTAAAAGAGCTTACTCAAGCACAGCTTCCACGTCGTCCATTTTTGCTGTCGTAAACTTTCCGGAGGTCGCGTGTATAATTTTTCCGTCGGCGTCCAATACGAAGAAATAGGGAATGTCTTTCTTTTCGAAGTCGAGGGCTTCCTTGTAAGGTTTTAGCTCACCGCGATAAAAAAGAATGTAGGGGAGGAGTTGCGGATCGACATTTTTTATGGCTTTGCGCTTGGCGGTGCCGGTGGCCGCTGCATTCACACCGGTGAACATAGGAACAAAATAGACGTTCACATCATAGGCAAAACTCGACATAAGCCCCTTGTTTTTTTGGATGAATTTTTCGAACACGGGTTGGAACCAGGAGTTCAGTTCGTCTTCTGATTTTTTGGAATACGCCAATCCCAATAATGTGTATTTTCCTTTTACATCTTGCGGAAGTTTGACTTTTTTGTCCTCCACGGTTTCTGCTTCCATGTCGGGGAACATTTTACCCGTCACTTGCGAAAAGGAAGAAAGGGCCAAAAGAAGCCCCATGAACAACAAGCCTGATTTTTTCATAACGTAGTTTTGGTTTGAATTTGGAAGGTACGAAAACCGCGCCAGAAGAAAGGTTGTCTTCCTTTGGTCAACGCTTTTTGCGAGATGTAAAGCAAAAGACGCAGTTGGATGGTGTTGCGAAGCTTTCATGCTTTTCACCCGCAAAGACGCGGAGGCGCAAGGTCTTTGCGTGTTAGTGCCTTTGCGGGGAAAAATTCTTTAGTGCACCCATGTTATTTTCTCTGCAACCGGTTTGCGCTTGCCTTCCGGAAGCGGTCCCTTGGGAATGCCCACGTGAAAGAACCCGATCAGCTTATCGGCATCACCCCAACCGAAGAATGTCTTTGCTTCTTCAAAATACGTAACACCTCCTGTGCTGAGATATCCACCGACCCCATAGGCAGTGGCCGTGAGATACATGTTTTCGATTGCGCAAAAAACAGCGCCGACTTCTTCGATCTCGGGCACAGCTTTCTTTTCGTCGCGCTTCATACCGATGGCAATGATGTGCGATGAAAGCAATGGCTTGGAGAGCAGACCCTGGTATTTATCTTCGCTGAAAGTTCCGCTGGCGGTGGTTACCTTTTTGTATAACTCGGCCTGAAATACCGCGAGCTGCAGAATGCCTTGGCCGGTGAAGACCACAAAGCGCCAGGGCTCGGTAAACTTGTGTGTGGGCGCCCAGTTGGCGTTGTAGAGCATTTGTTCAACGATGGCATCGCTCACGCGGGCGCCACTATATTGCGCCTGGAACACAGAACGGCGGTTTTTGATGAGCGCGTTGACAATATCGGGATCAATATTCATTTGTTTTCTTTTTCATAAATTTACAAGAATCAAAACGTTTTATAGCATGCAAAAACTTCTACTCTTCATCTCCGTAACGATCGCCATAAGCGCCTGTGCGCCGGTCTATGTGCCCAACATGCGCAACTCGCCCTTGTTCCGCAAAGCAGGAGAGTTCCAGGGCTCGGTGCAATTTGGTAATGGCCTGGACGCACAAGCGGCCGTTGCGGTGACCAACCACATCGGCGTGATCGGCAATTATTCCTATGCCGACCACACGTCGTATACGAGCAACGACGACGACTATCATCGCCACAAACTGCTCGAAGCTGGCCTGGGCTATTATGAAAACGAAGGCAACTGGTGCTACGAAGTGTATGCCGGCTATGGAAAAGGAGAGGGCTCCAGCTACGACAACTATGAATTCTGGGGGACACAATCGGCACGGTCTACCGGAAAATTTGAACGCTATTTTATTCAACCCGCGTTCGGATTCAACAAGAAGATTTTTCACTTTTCAATTATCCCGCGGATCTCGGTGGTGAACTTCACGGAGTTTACGACCGATGCCACCATCACACAACCCATTCACCTGGGCAACAATCCCAAGGTTTTTGTTGAACCCGCCTTCATGGGTCGCGTGAACCTGATGGACAATCACATGTTCTTTTGCTTTCAGGCCGGAGTTTCGGTGGCTACCACTTCGGTGTATTACGACTACCGGGCTTTTCAAATGTCGACGGGAATCGGTTTTCGCATCGGCGGATGGAAGCAAGATTCCGCCACGGACACCACGAAATAAAAAAAATCGCCGCCTCGAAAGGGCGGCGATTTTTTTTCATAACAAACTCTTAAACCCAACTATTTCGGGAACAAGCTGGCGTGGATGTTGGGAATTACTTTTATGGCGTTCTTGTAATAGATCTTTTTCAACACATCATCGGGAAGATCGAGGCCATACATCCTCCAGAAGGCGTGATAGCGTTTGTGATAGGGAAAATAATCATCGGCTGTTTCCAGCACGCGGAAATACGTGGCGTATTCTTCGGGCACCCACGAATCTTTGCCAAACATGACACGGTCCTGGTACTTAATAAGGAACGCGCGGCCTGCACGCGGCTGCCGGCCCAACTCGGCGATCACGGCGCCGAGCTCGCAATACATGTTGGGCATCTGATCCAACAACTCGCCAAGTGTTTTCAGATCGTTGGCATACCAGCCCATGTGCGCGTTGATGAATTTTGTTTTCGGATGTTTTTTGAACATGCGATGCTGTTCGTCAATGACGGTTTGCCACGACGTCGTGTCCGCGTCGTGTCTTCTGCCCGGGTGAAGTTTCAACTCCAGCCAGCGCTCGTTGTTCTTGTCGATGGGCTGCCAGAATTGGGCGGGGTCGGCGCTGTGGATGAACACGGGAATGCCTAGTTGCCCGCATTTGTCCCAGATGGGATCGATGCGCGGGTCGTCGATGTGGATACGGCGGCCTTTGCTGTCGACGGCAAATAGTCCCAGGGTTTTGTAGATCTTCAAACCGTTGGCGCCTTTCTTCACGTCGTCTTCCAGTTGCTTGAGCATACGGCCCTGCCATTCGGGATCGTCGATCGCGGCAAAATCCATGTTGGTGAAAACGATGAGCCGCTTGGGGTTGGTCTTCTTCACATTCTCCAGCGACTTATCTAAATGTTCGGTGCTGCCCCGGCCCCGGCCGCTCAGGTTCACCATGACGGCCATGTTGAGGATGTCCATTTCCCGGAGCAGGGCATTGAGGTCCTGCGTGGGCATGTTGAACTGATGGTTGTGCACATCGACAAATGGATATTTGGCGCGCGTCAGCACGTGCTCCGGTACCACCAGTGTCGACGGCGGATCGTAATCTTCAAAATCCATTTTCATGTCCAGCGGTCTTTCCTGTGCGCAGCCCGCGATCGCGCTCAGGATGGCGAAGGTGCCTATGTAGATTTTTTTCATGTTCATGCTAAAAAAGTTGCCCTGAAGATAACGGGAATCGCGAAAGCGTGGATAAAAATTTTTCAGGCGGACCAAACCGTATTTAAGACATAGCGCCACCGATTTCGCCGTGTGATGCGGGAGGGGCCGGATTTATTTTTATCTTGGGGGTTGATTCATCCTAATCTTGCGACATGAAAAAGTTCGCCTTCATTTTTTTAGCACTCCTTATTTTTTACGCCGCGCCCGCGCAAGACCCGCAGCTCGAATCGGCCAAAAAGAAGCTCCAGGCAAGTGATTTTGCCGGCGCCAAAACGGAACTGACCAGGATCATCGACGCCAACCCGAAAAATAAAGCAGCCCTCAACCTGCGCGGCCAGGCTAAGGCCGGGCTCGACGACTTTTACGGCGCTATTGGCGACTACAATTTTGCCCTGGAAACAGACTCCACCTATGCCGAGGCCCTCAACAACCGGGGCGAAGCCAAAATGTCGCTGGGCGACGATGAGGGTGCGATCCTGGATTTTGGAAAGGCGTTGAAATTCAACCCCAAACTCGTGGATGCCTATACCAACCGTGGCCTGGCAAAATACAATGTGGAAGACCTGCAAGGTGCCTATTTCGATTTTTCGAAAGCCCTGGAGCTGGGGCCCGTGGACGCCGACAAGTACTTTAACCGCGGCGTGGCCAAAGCCGAACTCGGCGAATTTGTGAGCGCCATCGACGACTACACCAAAGCGATCGAACTGGACAAAACCGACCCGAGCCTCTACAACTACCGGGGTGTGGCACACTACAATGTGGGCAACCTCGACCAGGCCATCGCCGACTACGACGAAGCCATAAAACTGGAGAGCAAAGACCCGCAGATGTACGAGAACCGCGCGCTGGCAAAAGGCGCAAAGCAGGATTTTAAAGGCGCCGTGGACGACTACACCAAAGCGATTCAACTCAACCCCGACGAGCCTGAAACCTACAACCTGCGGGGCGTCACCAAATACAGCCTCGAAGACCAGGACGGGGCCATCGCCGACTACACCAAAGCCATCTCCCTGGATGCCACTAACCCCGTCTATTTCGACAACCGGGCATTGAGCAAGACCGAAAAAGAAGACTACGCCGGCGCCGTGGAGGACTACTCGGCGTCCATCGAATTATATCCCAACGACCCCGAAACTTTCTACCAACGCGGATTGGTAAAATTGAGCATGAACAACAAATATGACGCATGCCTCGATTTTAAACGGGCCGAAGACCTCGGCTCGGCCGATGCTAAAACCGCGATCAAGAAAAATTGCAAGTGAAAGTCGCAGTTGTGCTCAACGGGATCTCATTGGAGAAAGATAATTTCTACCGAAATTATTTTCCAGCCATTGCTATTGTCTGCCCGCCGCAGATCTTTGAGACCCGGTCTGCCAACGACGCTGTGGCCCTTGCCTCAAAAGCAGTAGATAAACGCTTCGACATTATTTTTGCCGCCGGGGGCGACGGCACCCTCAACCAGGTTGTCAACGGCGTACTTCAGGGAAGGGAAGATGCTTCGAATTTGCCCGCCATTGGGGTCATCCCCATCGGAATAGGGAACGACTTTGCGCGGGGCATGGAAATAAAGAATGAACCCGCCGAGCTGACACAGCTTATAAAAAATTTCAAGCCCACCTACATCGATGCGGGCATCGTGCGGTTCACCACGAAGGAAGGAACGGAGGCACAACAATATTTTGTGAACATTGCCGAGCTGGGCATGGGGCCGGAAGTGGTGCGGAAGGTGCTGGCGAGCGACCGGATTTTTGGTTTGGGCATGTCCTATTTTCAGGCCATAGTAGCCACTTTTTTCACCCACAGTGCCGTGGAGGTGAAACTGGTCGCCGACGAGTGGCATTGGCAAGGGAAGCTGCGCACGTTGGCGATTGCCAACAGCAAATATCTTGGACACGGTCTTTGCATAGCGCCGCATGCCATACCCGACGATGGCATTTTTGAGGCGGTGGTCTACGGCAAGGTTTCCTTGTTCGATTTTCTCCGCCACTCCAGCACGCTAAAACAGGGAAAGAAAGTGGAACACCCCGAGGTGACCTACCGGCAGGTGCGGCGTATAGCCATGACGTCGGCAACAGAATGCCCTATCGAGGCGGATGGCGAACTTTTGGGGTGGCTGCCGGCCAGCGTGGAGATGCTGCCGCGGAAATTGAAATTCCTGATATAAAAAAAGCCGGAACGTTTCGCCCCGGCTATTCTGTTAAAAGCAGATTAAAGTCTATTTTCTTATTACCAGTGCGCTGGCGATCATGTCGTGAAGCGCTTGTTTTTTGTCCGTGAAAGCGGCCATGATGTAACCGATGAAGGCAATATAATGCGATAGAATCTTGCTAAGGTTCCTCACGATGGCTTTTCCAAACTCTACTTTGTTGCCGTCCATGTCGGTCACCTTAATGCCCAGCGCCAGCTTGCCAACGGACCCTTGAAATTTGGAAGATTCCATGAACGAATGATAAAGGATTTGCAGGATCCAGAAAACGATTTGATACAACACAAAAAAGGCCATGAAGGTGGCGACGAAACTCATCGCTGCGGCTTCATCGCCCGATTCGAGTTCTTTTGCCCGGGAAACGATGCCGACGCCAAAGACGGCGAGCACAGGCATGATAAGAATGAATTGAACGCAGCCTAAAATAAGTCCATCGATAATGTAAGCCACGAACCGCAGCCAGAAGCCAGCATAATTTGTATTCATAGAGGTAAAGGGGATTGGTTTATTAAAGCTAACGATAAAAATCATGCGCACAAATGCCTGACGTTGGCCGATCTCTGTTAAATTTAGGGCCTCACCGAAAGCGGTCATGAATAAAAAACTTCAAAAACGATTTGACCGGCTTACACTGGACCAGCAAAAGCTTTTACAAAAGCTGGCCGCCCTTTCCGAAACGCAATTGAACACAAGCCCGCCAGGCAAATGGCCGATAAGTTATATCGCAGCACACCTCATCACGTCCGAGCGTTTGTCGCTGTTGTATATGAAAAAGAAGTCGCAAGGAATATCCGGCTTGCGGAATTCGGGGATGGTGGAGGAAGTTAAAATGTGGGTGTTAAAGCTGTCGCAACGCTTTCCCTTTAAATTCAAAGCCCCCGGCTACCTGGTGGAACACACGCCAACCAGCGAGCCACTGGCCGACCTGGCTCAACGTTGGAACGCCGAGCGCGGGAAACTCCGGAAATTCCTGGAGGAGATAAAGGATGAAGATCTCTATAAACTGGTCTACAAACACCCCGTGGCCGGCCGCCTGAATGTGTTGCAGGCGCTGGACTTTATGATCGAACATTTTCATCACCATTTACCACAGATCAATCGCCTCCTGTAAGAATTCTTGCTGGACCGTCGATCGCTTTGAACATCTTTCTACGTCAAATGTATTTCTATGAAGAAAATTTACTTGCTCGCTTTTTTGTTGATCACCGGATCCTTTGTTTACGCTCAAAAACTTCTTAGTCCGAAAGAATTTTTGGGCTACGAATTGGGAGACCGGTTCACCCGTCACTATAAAGTGATGGAATATTTCAAACATGTGGCCGACGTCATGCCCAACGTGGAGTTGATCACCTATGGCGAAACATACGAACACCGCCCGCTGGTCTATGCCGTGGTGGCTTCTGCGGAGAATTTTGCCAACCGCGAACAGATCCGCCAGGACAATCTGAAACGGGCCGGCCTGCTGGAAGGCTCGCCCAGTGCCGACAAGAAAGCCATTGTGTGGATGAGCTACAACGTGCACGGCAACGAAGCCAGCTCGTTGGAAGCGGCGATGTGGACCCTCTACGACCTGGCCAACCCCGCCAACACAAAATCACAAGAGTGGCTGAAGAACACCGTAGTCGTGCTTGACCCTTGCATCAACCCCGACGGCCGCGATCGCTACGCCAATTTCTACAACCAATATTTCAATTCACCTGCCAACAGCAGCGGCGATGCCAAAGAGCACCGCGAACCCTGGCCGGGCGGTCGTGCCAACCACTACCTCTTCGACCTGAACCGCGACTGGGCCTGGGAAACACAAATCGAATCACAACAACGCCTCAAAGTATACCAGCAGTGGATGCCCCATGTGCACATCGACTTTCACGAGCAGGGATATAACGAGCCCTATTATTTTGCGCCGGCCGCAGAGCCCTTTCACGAAGTGATCACCCCCTGGCAACGCGAATTCCAAACTACGATCGGAAAAAACAACGCTAAACATTTCGATGAACACGGCTGGCTGTACTTTACAAAGGAACGTTTCGATTTGTACTACCCCAGCTATGGCGACACGTATCCCACCTATAATGGAGCCATCGGCATGACCTACGAACAAGGTGGCGGTGGCTATGGCGGCCTCAGCATCATCGGCGAAGAGGGCGACCCGCTGACGTTGAAAGACCGCATTGCACACCATTACACTTCCGGATTGTCGACCGTGGAGATCACGTCGTTGAATGCGACGCGTGTGGTGGATGAGTTCGAGAAATACTTTCGCGAGAACAACACCGCCCCCACGGCGGCCTACAAGACTTATGTCATCAAAGGCGACAACAACCTCGACAAGCTGAATAAGATCACGCGGTGGATGGATACACATGCCATCAAATACGGTCACCCAGCTGCCGGAAAAGCCAGTCGCGGATACGAATACCAAACCCAAACCACCGCATCGTTCAACCTCACCACCGACGATATCGTGGTGAACGTCTATCAGCCCAAATCAAGGTTCATCACCACGGTGTTCGAACCGCAGTCAAAGCTTTCGGATTCGGTTACGTACGATATCACC
>CBIHQM010000055.1:0-21655 GCA_966211885.1 uncultured Chryseolinea sp. | reverse complement strand
AAATGGTGGAAACGGTTTTCGAAATAGGGTAACGTTAAATCGCGTACCAACGGTATGGTTTCGATTCTCACCCTTGGCACGAAACGTCCAGGACACTTGCGGCATTTCTTATTTTAATCACTATCTTTTATCTTCATCGCGACACCAGAATAACCCGGCGGGCAAATGAGAAAATTATGAATAGCATACCAGGGCTAACAAAAGGAGAATTTGGATTTGAAGGAGATATCACGCTAAAAGCCTGGCAAGGTTTCCAAACCAGGAAGGGTCCTTATGCCTCGATAGATTCGGACAACGGATCCGACGGAATCTTTCGAATTTCGACCGGTGGGGATATGGTAGACGATCATCCGGAAGTCAAAGACTATCATGTAATGGCCTACGAATTCCTGACCGAGCATCAGGAAAAAATAAAAAACGCAATACTCATTTCCCTCTTTGCCGAATACCAAGATATCCAGGCTGACTATGGATACAAAGGTGATGAGAAGAATGCGTTCATGCCCGACATCTCGGTCCCGGATGATTTTAAACGTTTGATCGGGCTCGCCAATGTCCACTTGCTAAATGTTGAAAAAGAAGGCTTTGCATATGTAGGTTACGAATTTGGATGCACATGGGATGATGAGCATGGCCTCGGCGTTATGACACACAAAGACCGGATCATCAAAATCGGCGGAGCCGATATATCTTTTCTGACATGGGTCGCGAACAACGACCTAAAGCCAGACATTGATGCTCATCGCGATGACACTAAGAAACCATGGTGGAAATTCTGGTAGGCAAAATTTTTCAGCCGGGATGCGTAATAAATTTGATGCAAACCCGTACTTTAAATAACCTTAACCCCCGTTCTATGCTCCTCCTCCGCCGATTGACCGCCGCTTCGATCATCTTGTTTGGCCTGCTCATTACCGTTGACGGTTTTTCGCAAAAAGACAACTATAAAAAGAACAACAAAAAATCGAAAGCCGAAAATAAACGGTATGAAAAAGACCTAAAAGAAAACCCCAACAGTGCAGCGCCACATTGGCGGCACGCCAATATCGTCGGGGCGTTCGATTTCGCGGAAGCTCAGGAGGCATGGCGCTATTATGACAAGGCCCTGAAGATCGATTCTACCAACGCCGCCATCTGGTCCGACTTCGGCGACTACCTGCTCCGGGTGCATGAAGATATGAGGACTTCCCTGACCCTGTATGAGCGCGCACTAAAGCTGGAGCCGGACAATAAAAAACTACAGGGCAAGGTGGACGACCTGACAAAAAAGGTCGAACAGATCCAGGAAACCGCCCGCCTTCGGAACATCGGCAGATCGGACCACAGAAAGGTCGACCACGGCATCAAGTATTCCGTGATCGCCAACTTCGATTCGTTACAAGCCCTGACCATGAATGCGGAAAGTCCGTATGCGTATGAAAAGCTGCTCAAACGATTTTTGGAAGACGACCTGATCAATGAATGGGAAACCTATCTTCTTTGTTTGGGGTATGCGAAGACAGAGACCTATAGTCCTTATTCGGATCTATCGAGTGATCTTTATAAGAACAACAAAGACGGCAACTACGACAAGACGCTGGAGCACGAGCAAGAGGTGTTGAAGGAAAACCCGGTAAGCGCTTCGGTGTATCGTGAATTGATGTACGCCCACCGCCGCAAGGGAGAAAATGAAATTGCCGATCGCTACCAGCGCCGTGTCCAGAGACTGTACGAAGCCATGATCTTCACCGGCGACGGAACCTGTGACAAGCCTTATATAACCCTCACCACCACCGAAGAGTACGCACTCATTAACTACCTCGGACTTTACAGCACCGGATCGCAAGCTTTGCTGACCTGTAACGGAGGATATGCAGACAAGCTCAGCATTATGGACCGCGATGAAAAGAAGGGTGACCTTTATTTCGACGTAAGGCTACTTTTTAAAAAGATGAGCGAATCGTTTAAGAAATAGAACGAGACGAGATCTTTCGGAGATTTCGTCTCATTTTATTTCTTGTTAAGCTCCAACGTTACCAGTCTTGACTTTTCCGGCTCGCTTGTAGTTGGCCAAGATCACTCCCTTTGAGGTGACCGAACTCTCCGTTAATGTAAATGCTGCCGGAACTGCGCCATTGGCAAACAACTTTTTCCCCTTGCCGAGGATCAACGGGTGAATTTTGAGGCAGAGTTCGTCTACCAGGTCGTTCTTGAGTAGCAGCTGAATAAGCTCGCTGCTGCCCCAGACTTGAATGTCGGACCCTTTTGAATTTCGGAGCTTTCTGATATCAGCCAAACCCTTGAGGAAAACTGAGTTTTTCCAATCCGACTTTTTCAGCGTCTTAGACAGCACGTATTTTGTTCCTTCATTAATGCCTGGCCAGAAGTCAGCATGTTTGGGCCAGTAGTTCTCCCAGATCTTAAATGTTTTCCTACCCAAAAGATAGTCTGCCGGTTGCAGCTCTTTTTTCACTGCCGTGGCATAAGCTTCGTCACCATAGGGCGCCGTCCAGCCGCCATATTGGAAGCGGCCTGATGTATCTTCCTTCGGTCCACCCGGTGCCTGCATCACACCATCCAGTGAGATCATCGACAAAACAATTATTTTTCTCATGTTATTCTCTGTTTTATGACAAATCTCGACAACCCATCCGATGCCATTGCAGTGTGAATGCGACAATCATAGTGGCTAAATGCGAAAAACATGTGAGGGCTGTATTCAACTTACAAACTGGCCTGCCCAGCCCAACCTGGGGTAAAGTAAAGCGCTTAACAAATCTTGAGCGTCTTTTTTCTTGGCGCCCGATCCTGTAATGCGTATATTCAGACATGACCAGCTTTAGGGTCGCATTACACAACCTTAAACCATAAAATATGAAACGCTTCATTCAGTTACTAGCGCTTTTATGCTGCGTTACAGGAGTTCCTCATGTTGCATCCGCGCAAGACCCCCGGGAATCTGAGATCAGACGACTGGAAAAACTCGAGAGGGAATCGGTATTAAAAGGTGACTCTCTCCCACTGTTTGACAAAATCTGGTCACCAAAAATGATCGTCAACACGCCGGCCAATGTGGTGGGCACCGTTGAGGGAACGAAAGCGCATTTTAGGTCGGGTGATCTTCATTATCTATCCTTTGAAAGAAACATCGAGAAAATCTCATTCAATGATAACGTCGCCATTGTCATGGGCGGAGAAGTGATCAAACCACAAGGCAAGCAGATCAATGCAGGCAAAGTTGTGACCAGGAGGTTTACACATGTGTGGCAGTATGCCAATAACAGTTGGAGTCTAATAGCACGGCAAGCGACGATCATAAAAGTAGAGTAGCAAAAACGTGTACAGTAAGTCCCTGCAGCGCCAGAATCGCGCCGTAGATCCGGAGGTAATGACCCCTAAATAAACTGATACTTCGCCGCCAACCGGATCAGCACAGCCGTGTTGTTCACACCGAATTTCTCCAACAAGTTCTTGCGGTGAGTATCGACGGTTGTCGTGCTGATAAAGAGTTTATCCGCCACCTCGTGATTGGTCAGGCCTTCCGCGATCAGGGTGAGTACTTCCTTTTCCCGCCGTGTCAGGATCGGCATTTTCGAGTCCTCATTCTTCTTTACCGTCTGGGCTGCTTCGTAGCTCAAAAACTTGCGGCCTTCGGCTACGGCCTCGATGGCTTCTACGATCTCTTCGCGCGTTGCATTCTTCAACACGTAGCCCGAAGCACCGTGCTCCAGCATTTTCTGAATGAAGCTTTGTTGATTAAACGAGCTCAGCCCGATGATTGAAATATGGGGATACTTTTCTTTCACCTCCCGGCACAGCTCGATGCCACTTTTATCCGGGAGGTTGACGTCCATCAGGATAACGTCCGGCTGTTCTTGCTGCAGAAAAGCCAGGCACGATGCCGCGGTCATGGCGTGCCCCATCCATTCGATCTTCTTTTCGGGTTGAAGCAGGGAGCGAATGCCTTCGATCACCATGTAGTGATCGTCGACAATAAAAATGGAGGTTGCCATTATACAGTCAGTTCAATGAGTACAGACGTTCCCTTTCCGGGTTGAGAGTTTACATCGAGTTTGCCTTTGAGGAATTCCACCCGGTTCTGAATGTTTGTCCAGCCGATGCCGCCGGACCTTCGGAGGATGGTGGTATCAAATCCCTGTCCGTCATCCTCCACGGTAACGGACAACGCGCCATCATTCCGGGTCACCTGCACGATGGCCGATTGCGCGCCGGCGTGTTTCACAATGTTCGTCACCAGCTCCTGGATGACGCGATAGATGGTGATCGCCGTCGTCTGGTCGATGGGGGCATTCTCCAGGCCGAGGGATTGGTAATTGATTTGAAGGGCACCGCTTTGGTGGATGTCGTTGCAATAGTCCCGCAGGGCGGTGTCCAGGCCGAATTTCACCAGCGCTTCCGGCATCATGTTGTGCGCCACGCGGCGCATCTCGCGTATGGAACTGTCCAGCATATCCATGCTGCGTTCCAAGGCCTGCGCGTTCTCAGGCGTCATGATCAGGTTTCCTTTCATAGTATTCAGTCCATATTTAATGCCCGACAGCATGCCACCCAGGCCATCGTGCAGATCTTTTGCCAGGCGGGTGCGCTCTTGCTCTTCGCCTTTCAGTACCGCTTCGGTGGCGGCAAGTTTCTTTTCAATTTCAAGCTCGGAGATGCGCTGCAACTGGAGCTTTTGTCTTTGACTATAGGTGCGGTACGACAGGAACAGGATGAGCAACAGCGCGCCGGTGCCACCGATCAGCAGGTAGTTGAGAATGTTTTTCTGTTTGATCGTTGCTTCCTGTAGCCGCTTACCCGTTTCCAGTTCTTCGATTTCGTTTTGTCGCTTCTCATAGTTATAGCGCGCCTGCCGGAACTCCAACTGTTTAATGTTATCGGCTTTGTAGAGTGAATCTTTGATGGCCCCCACGGAGTCCTTGTACGCAAAGGCCTTTGTGAAATTGCCCGTCTGCTTATACACTTCGGCATAGTTCTCAAAGTAATACTGTTTGGATACCGACAAGATGGAATAGTCGAGGTATTTGGCGGAAGAATCGAGGTGTGCGGCCGCTTGCCGTGGTTTCTTTAATTCCGCTTCACACGCCGAGATGTTCAGGTAGTTGTTGCCGATGTCGGGACTGGAATTATATTTCTTGGCAAAGTTCAGGCATGCGGTGTAATACCTGATGGCCTCATCGTACTGCTTGGTGTTATAATAGTACATGGCTTTCATGAAATCGGCGCCGTAGAGGTAGTTCGGATCATTCATTTCCGTGGCCATCATTTTTGCAGAGTCGAGGAAGATCAATCCTTCGTCTCCTTTCTTTGCAGTCACCAGGTTTCCCCCGTAAGCATACAGGGCGGCCATGCGGCTGGTTTTGTCGTTGCCTCTTCGTGCAAAGTCAAGTCCTTTTTTGCTAAACGCCAGTCCTTCCCCGTACTTATTGATGGTTCCGTAGGTGACGGAAAGATTGCTGTACAACACGCTCAGGTCGCTGTGATGGGGATCGGTTTTGAGGTAGATGTCTTCGGCCTTCAGGTAATTTTCGATGGTTGTCTCGTAGTCATTGTGCTGATAGTGGAGCAGCCCGAGGTTGATATACGCGATGCCCAGCGCGAGATTCGCCCGGCGATTTCCAGGGTACTTCACAAAGATCCGGATCGCATTTTCGAAGTTGGCAATGCCTTCCACCGGGTGGTTCGCGAGTTGCAGGGTGGCGGCCAGCAAATACGACTCTCCAAGAAAATAGTCGTTCTCCTTTTCTGTGGCCAGGCGCAAGATTTCACGCTGATGGCGCCAGGCCCCCGTGGTATCGGCCGTGCGCAGTTTGTTCGCGATCTGAAAATGGAGCCTCACTTTTACGGTGTCGTTTTTTTCGATCTTGATTTTATTTTCCAGGCTGTCGATCAGTTCTTTCTGCGCGGAGGAGGGGATTTGTGCTGATGCACAAAGATGCAGGAAGGTCATGACGCACGCTACCGCGATAAAAGAACTGACTTTCAAAAGCCGTTGGTTCGTCTGGGGGTGAATAGGCATAGGGTGGGTCTTTTCCCTGAATTTAATTCTAACCATCTACATTACAAATAAACGGCTGCACGCCGCGTCTTCCTCTCCTCTTTTTCCATGATTTTTTCGCCCCGTTGAAATATCCTGTTTTTACAGGATCACATCTTCTGTTTGCACGCCGCACTTTTACATCATCAAAAAAGACCCGCTTATGAAAACATCCCGTGTTCCAACTTCAACATCCCCTCGTTTGCGTACAGGCTGCGCGTGGATGTTCACCCTGGTGTTGGTGCTGGCCTCTTGCAGCGATGCCGACAACCCATCCCCATCCCCCCAGCACAACGATCCTGTCATCACCGGCGAAGGTACACCCAACGGTGAGCCAACGTCGGCTTTAATCGGCGCCCAAGGCGGAAGTCTCTCGGCTTCGGATGGTCAATTCACGTTGACCGTCCCAGCCGGGGCGTTATCGGCCAACACCACCATTTCCATCCAACCGATCACCAACGAAGGACCGCTCGGCGTCGGCGCCGCCTACCGGCTCCAGCCGGAGGGGCTCACATTTGCCGTGCCGGTGAGGCTGACATTCTCCTATACCGCGGAAATGCTGACTGGCATTCCGGAAGAATTCCTGTGGATCATCACGCAGGCCGATGACGGAAGCTGGAACGCATTGCTAAAAAGCGAAGTGAATGCCGCGGCCAAAACAGTTTCCGTAGCGACCACGCACTTCAGCGACTGGGCGGCCGGCAAGTTCATCGACCTGTCGCTGACTCCTGCTTCGACGAAGTTGATGAAGGGCGACGCACTTCAGTTGATCATCACCGGTTTTTCGCCCAACGACGAAGAAGACGAACTGGTGCCCCTCGCCCCGATCACCTCCGAAAGCGATGACCTGGTTCCGCTAACCAGGATCCCCGCGGTAGAGTCGCGGATGATGACCTTCAAGGTGAAGGAGTGGACCCTGAACGGAAGCGCAGCCCCGGTTTCCAACAGCAACGGTCAGTTGGAGTCCAATAAGAACACGGCCACCTACACAGCGCCTGACAAAATACCTTCTGTGAATCCGGTTGCCGTGTCGGTGGAGCTGGAAGCATCGAACAAGGAAGGGAGCAAGCTCAAGTATTTGCTGACCTCCAACATCACCGTTGTAGACAGTGATCTGTATCTCAGTGTCACCGTCGACGGACAAACACATGTGTACTATCAATATGGATACAATGGAACCATCCCACCCAACGGCAACGACATCTCGGTCGCGAACAGCGGACTGTCGGATGAAGACGTTCTGGAGATCGTGGGAACGCGGGTTGAGGGCAGCATCAATCTGATCGATGGGTTTGCACTTGCGGTGAAGAGCCCCGTAAAGGGCACACGCTCGCTGGTGTGTTTCAACAATGACGGCGATGATGATATGTCCTTTGCGATAGGCCAGCAAACCGGGTATTTGCTAAGCTACACGAAGCGAACCCCTATGCCAAATGATTACTGCGATACCGAGTATATGTGCGGCGAGACTTCGATAACCTTCCTCGAAGATCCCAAGGATAAAGAGGGTTATGTGCGCGGTTCTTTCTCCGGAAAACTATATGAGGATAAAACCGAGTTTGGCATCAGCTGCCAGTCGCCCATCGAACATGCGGTGTTTGGAGAATTCCGGTTGGTGAGGGCGAACTAAAAATCAACGTAACCAACGATGCCATGAAAAATAACTTGAACTCCTTTTACAGGAAGCTTGTCTTTGGCATGCTCATCCTGACCGGAATTTTCCTTTCATCACCGCCCGCTGCGGCACAATGGTCTTCCAGTGCCTACGCCAACAACGCCATCTGCACAGCGCCACTCAACCAGGACCAGGTGGCCATTGCCTCCGACGGCAGTGGCGGCGCCATCATGGCCTGGACGGACTACCGGGGTGAAAGCAGAATCTATGCGCAACGCATTGATGCCAACGGGTTGATCAAATGGACCATCGATGGCATTGCCGTCAGCACCTCGCAAAGTTTTGTGCCGGCCGTGGTGGAAGATGGCAGCGGCGGGGTGATCATCACCTGGGTTGATCTGCGCAATGGAAATGATTTTGATATTTACGCCCAGCGGTTAAACGGGCTTGGTCAACCACAATGGCCCGCTGGCGGCATACTCGTGTCGGCTTCCGAGGGATGGCAAACAAACCCCGTCATCACGACCGATGGCCAGGGGGGCGCGCTCATCGCCTGGATCGATGATGGCCTGGAGATGGATGCAGCGAAGGACGTCTACATTCAACGGGTGACGGCCAATGGATCCTTAAGCTGGCCCGAGAACAATCCTGTAACGGAAGCCTACTACCGGCAGGAAGACATCAAGATCATCTCCGACAAAAACGGTGGCGCTATTCTTGCCTGGACCGATTATCGCAACACTCAGACTACTACTACTGGTGTAGATGTTTATGCCCAACGCATCAACGCTGCCGGCGGTCAGGTCTGGGAAACGGATGGCGTGGGCGTTGCCGTGTATGACCGCTACCAGCAATATCCCCAGTTGACCAGCGACGGCAGCGGCGGCGCCATTATCGTTTGGGAAGACGACCGCGATGCCGACAACTCCGACGCTTTGAACGTGGACATCTACGGCCAACGCATCAATGCCACGGGCAACATGTTGTGGACAGGCAACGGCATTGGTATTGGCGTTGCACCCGCTACGCAATCACGGCCTGTCGTGACGGGCGATGGTGCTGGTGGTGCAATCATCGCCTGGCAAAGCGGAAGCGGATTCAATAATGCTTATGTAAGCTACCTGGTGGCCCAGCGTGTCAATGGCAGCGGCGCAAAACAATGGGCCAGCGACGGCGTTGCGCTGGGTAACGCCGGCAGGGAAAATCCACAAATCGTTTCCGACGGCAACGGCGGGGCGATCATTGCCTGGGAGGATTACACGGGTCAAGCTCCCATTGGCGCCCTCAAAGATATTTTTGCCCAGCGATTGGATGCCAGCGGCCAGAACTTGTGGGGGTCTGGTGGCGTCCCCATTAGCAACACGACTTTCGTACAACAAAATCCGAAGCTCATACCCGATGGTGCCAGTGGCGCCATCGTCACCTGGATAGACAACCGGACGAACACGACGCTGGACATCTACGCCCAGCGCTTGCAAGCAGACGGTACGTTGGGCGGGGGCAATGGCGGAAAATCAGACCAGGCGATCACGTTCAATGCTTTGCCTTCCAAGAAAATATCCGATGGAGATTTTAATCTTAACGCGACAGCAAGCTCGGGATTGACCGTGACCTATGCGAGCGACAACCTATCGGTGGCAACAGTTTCCGGAAATATCGTGGTGATGACGGGCGTCGGCACGGCCACCATCACGGCCAGCCAACCGGGCAGCACGATCTACAATCCGGCAACCCCCGTATCACAAACGCTCACCGTGTTAAAAGGTGATCAAACCATCGTCTTTGGCGCACTCCCGTTAAAAGTGCCGGGCGATCCGGATTTCATGCTACAGGCCACGGCATCGTCGGGACTTCCGGTGAGTTACACCAGCAGCAACGGTGCCGTTGCTACGGTGTCGGGCAATACCGTTACGGTTCACGGCACGGGGACGACTGTGCTCACGGCATTGCAGGCGGGCAACTCGAATTACACGGCAGCGCCCAATGTCATGCAAACACTCACCGTGAAGACCGCGCAAAGCATCAGCTTCCCCGTTGTGGTGACGAAAACATGGGGTGATCCGGCTTTCGCCTTATCGGCAACGGCCACTTCCGGGTTGGCGGTTGTCTTTTCGAGTACATCCGACAAAGTCTCCATCGTCGGTGGCACGGCAACATTGCTAAAGGCAGGCTCCGTCACTGTGTTTGCCGATCAGCCTGGGAACGCCACCTTCGCTCCCGCACCACGCACCTCACAAACTTTCTGCATCAACCCAGCCCAGCCCGTCATTTCCGTTTCGGACACCGATCCTTCTGCGCCCGTACTCACGTCCAGCAGTGCCAGCGGAAATCAATGGTTCAAAGATGGCCAGCCGATGAACAATGCGATCCAGAGCACGCTTACGGTACACGACGCCGGAACGTATTCTGTTGTGGTGACCATCGATAACTGCCAGAGTCAACCTTCGGTCGAAAGGACCTTCATTGTTACCGGCGTCGAAGATCCTGCAGGATCGATCAATGTCTATCCCAATCCCATGCACGACCAACTTGTGGTTGATGCCGAGGCAATGTCCCCGGGAAGTCCCGTAAAGCTGAACCTATACGACGCCGTCGGGCGTGTCGTTCACCAGGACGACGGTCATGGGAAATTTGTCATCGATGTCACCGCCTTGAAAGCCGGCCTCTACGTGCTGAAGGTTTCCAACGGAAAACAAACTATCACAAAAAAACTACTGAAATAATTATCCTATGCCGAACTCCACTCTTTCACCCGATAAAATCCGGCCGCTGATATTTCTGTTATCCCTGGTCACATTGTTCTCCTGCAGCGCCTCCAAAGAGGAGAGCGCCCAGGACAAGATGCGTAAATTATTAACCTCCGGCACCTGGAACGTGGTTAGCGTAACCGCAGACGGCGAGGACAAGACCGACGCGTTTGCAGGCTTTCGTTTGACGTTCACTGCCAACACCTACACAACCGATCAAGGCGACCCGGTTTGGCCGGCGTCGGGCACGTGGGCTTTTACCGATGATAAAGCAACGGCATTCACCCGCGATGGCGACGTGTTGGTGACCATCCGGTCGTCGACCGATACGCATCTCTCACTATCCTTAATCTCTAATTATCCGATACTCGAAGAAGGCGGCCGGGCAGAATCGATAGCCGGTGAGTTTGTTTTTGAGTTTAATAAATGAAATACAGTTTAAACCGCAGGACGCAAAGAAGGGCGTCTCTGCGGTTTAAAGCATTTTGCCCTCCCTCCTGGCCGCATCCGGTCAACCTTCGTCCAACTACGGACTGTGAAGTTCTGCAAACACGCTAAAAAATAGCCCAATTCCCCATCTTGGACATTGGCACAATTATTATTCCTACATTTAGATATAATCATGCAGACATGAAGAAATACCAGCTCGGTGAATTTGAGGAAGTGGTTATTCTTACCATTGGGATCTTGAACAACGAAGCCTACAGCGTATCCATAAAGGACGAAATCGAATCCCGGCTTTCGCGAAGCGTGAGCATGGGTGCCCTTCACACGGCGCTCAGAAGACTCGAAGACAAGGGCTACTTAAAATCCTTTGCCGGTGAAGCCACAGAAGAAAGAGCCGGCCGCCCCAAGCGCTATTTTGAAATTACAGCCCTTGGTAAAAAAGCCATGGTATATTCGAAAGCCACCCGCGACGAACTCTGGAAAGCGATACCAAAGACCGTACTGCAAATCAACCTCGGAGGATGAAGCGCATAAAACCCACAGAGGCCCCGCCCCAATTCTTTCTTCGTTTCTTCCGGTGGTACTGCGACCCCAACGTGCTCGGCTACATTGAGGGCGACCTCCTGGAGGTTTATGAAAGACGTTTGAAAACCTTGGGAAAAAGAAAAGCGGACTGGAGATTTATCATCGACGTGACCTTGCTCTTCCGCCCGGGGATCATCCGGAAGGCAGGGAGCTATAAAAATTTAAACCCATACGGTATGTATAAAAGCTATTTCAAGATCGGGTGGAGAAATCTGGTCAGGAACAAAGGATACTCGTTCATCAACATCGGCGGCCTGGCGATGGGGATGGCGGTGGCCATGCTGATCGGTTTGTGGATCTATGATGAGTTGAACTTCAATACCTATCATAAAAACTACAACCGCATCGCGCGTGTCATGCGAACCCTCCACGTGAATGGGGAAACCGTCTCGACTACGACCTTGCCAAACGCCCTTGGCGGTGAGCTGAGAAATAAATACGGGAATCAATTTCAACAGGTGGTGATGGCGGCTTTGGCGGGAGACCATATCCTTTCGGCCTCGGGGGAAACACCCGTATCGCTGCGGGGTGAGTTTGTGGAAAGTGCCGGCCCTGAAATGTTCACCTTGAACATGCTTCAAGGTTCGTGGTCCGGATTGAGTGATCCACATTCGATCTTAATTTCGCAGTCCGCCGCCAAGGCGCTCTTCGGAGACGACAACCCCATGGGCAAGCTCCTGAAGATCGACAATAGCGACCGAATGGATGTAAAGGTCGCCGGTGTGTATGAAGACCTTCCTTACAACACCGACTTCCACGACATGAAATTCTATGCGCCGTTCGACTTGCTGTTCTCGGCCAACGCGTGGGTGCAAAACGTGAGCTTCACAAATGACTTTCTCAATATCTATGTAGCGATCGCCGATCACACCACCTTTGAATCCGCTTCCGCCCAGATCAAGGATGCAATCCTGAACAACGTTCGCGAAAACAAAGGTTATGTAGACGTCAACCCCCAACTCGTCTTACATCCCATGAAAGATTGGCACCTGCGATCGGAATGGAAGAACGGTGTCATGGCGGGCGGCTCGATCCAGATCGTGTGGCTTTTCGGTATCGTCGGGGCATTCGTGTTGTTGTTGGCCTGCATCAACTTCATGAATCTGAGCACGGCCCGTTCTGAAAAAAGGGCCCGCGAGGTGGGCATCCGGAAAGCCGTCGGATCGGCACGTCAGCAGTTGATGAATCAATTTTTCATCGAGTCGTTTTTAACGGTCGGCCTTGCTTTTGTAGTGGCCCTGGTCGCGGTGTCGACTTCTCTGAATTGGTTCAACCATTTGGCCAATAAGCAAATCGAGATGCCGTGGACGAACAGCTACTTTTGGTTGGCCAGTTTTGTTTTCATTTTGTTTACCGGATTGCTGGCGGGTAGTTATCCCGCGCTTTATTTGTCCTCCTTCAACGCCGTCAAAGTGTTGAAGGGATCGATACGTGTTGGTAAGCTTGCTTCCGTTCCCCGCAAGGTGCTTGTGGTAACGCAGTTTACGGTGTCGGTCACGTTGATCATCGGGACGATCATGGTCTACCAACAGATCCAGTTTGCCAAGAACCGCCCCGTAGGCTATAGCCGCGATGGACTGCTGATGATCCAAATGACCACGCCGGATTTTCATGGCAAGCAGGACGTGCTTTTTACGGAATTAAAAAATACCGGCGCCGTGCTGGAAATGGCCGAATCGTCGAGCCCGCCGACAGCCATCTGGTCCGAGAACGGTGGCTTTGATTGGAGCGGAAAAGACCCGGCATACGTGCCTCAATTTGCCACCCTGACTGTGACGGCCGAGTATGGCAGGACCATCGGCTGGCAGTTTGTGAAGGGCCGCGATTTTTCAGAAAACATCGCCAGCGATTCGGCGGGGTTTGTCATCAACGAAGCCACGGCAAAACTATTGGGCTTTGAAAATCCCGTGGGTGAAACCCTGCGATGGCAAGGGGGATGGCGAAGTAAATTCATCAGCTTCACCATCATCGGTGTGATCAAAGATATGGTCGTGAAGTCACCTTATGCTCCTCCTGTGCCTTCCGTCTTCTTCCTGAGTAAATACGGCACAAACTGGTTCAACATCAGGATCAATCCACAGACCAGTGTGGGCGAGGCGCTTCCCAAGATCAAAGACGTCTTTAAAAAATTGATTCCGTCCTCTCCCTTCGATTATAAGTTTGCCGACCAGGAATATGCGTTAAAATTTGCTGCGGAAGAACGCGTTGGAAAACTGGCCTCTATATTTGCTGTGTTGGCCATACTGATCAGCTGCCTGGGCTTGTCGGGGCTCGCATCCTTTGTTGCCGAGCAACGCACCAAAGAAATTGGTATCCGCAAAGTGATCGGCGCTTCGGTTTTCAGTCTGTGGAAAATGCTATCGCAGGATTTTGTTTTCCTGATGATCATCGCCTGCCTCATCGCGATTCCCACATCCTACTATCTTTTAGCGGCGTGGCTGGAAAATTATGACTATCGCGCAGAAATATCCTGGTGGATCTTTGCATTGACCTTTGTTCTTTCTTTGGTCATTACCGTATTGACGGTGAGCTGGCAAGCTTTGAAGGCGGCGATGATGAACCCGGTGAACAGCCTTCGCTCGGAATGAGCCTGCCGCGTATGCGGAAGCCTTAGCGTAGGAGAACAGTTGTCGAAAGCGAGCCTGGAGCCGGAAGAGCAATATGAACTGACCTTCACGCTTCCGAAAGGTGACCGCCAACCGGCCGGGCATTGGCCTGCCAGGAACTATATTTTTCGCCCGATCGATAACCCAGTCAAATGCCCCGAATAAAATCTGGCGGGGATTCCAGCCTTTTGTAGACTGCACGGGCTTTTTTTTGACGGCGACGTTCATAAATATCGCTATATTAGAGGGTGTCCCATCGTCCCCTACCATTGACTTCATCGTTCGTTTAGACCCCTATGAAAAAAGTCAAAGCAAACCTCCCCCTGTTCCTGATGCTTTTTTCTTTTGCGCTGAAAGCACAAGTTGGTGTGCTGACCCAACACAATGATTTAAACCGAACGGGTTGGAACGCACAGGAAACCATTCTCCATACAAAAAACGTGAAGCCGGGTTCCTTTGGCAAACTCTTTGTCCGCGCGGTAGACGATCAGATCTATGCCCAGCCTTTGGTCATGCTGAATGTCACCCTGCCGGTGGTCGGTAAGAAGAATGTTGTTTTTGTGGCCACGGTCAATAATACGGTATATGCCTTTGATGCCGACTCCGCCAAAGTAACGACGCCCTACTGGCAGGTAAATTTATCTCCCGCCGGAAGCCGGGCCATAAAAAATACAGACATGACGGGTGCCTGCGGCGGTGGCTATAAAGATTTCTCCGGCAATATGGGCATCGTGGGTACGCCCGTGATCGACCCTGCCACAAACACATTGTATGTGGTCGCCCGAAGTGTGAATACCACCACCAACACCTTTCAACAGCACCTACACGCATTGGATATCCTTACGGGCCACGAAAGAGCCAACAGCCCCAAAGTAATAACGGCGCAAGTGAATGGTCACGGCAGTGGTAATGTTAACGGCGTCGTAAATTTTAATCCGCAAAAACAAAACCAGCGCTCCGGACTACTCTTGCTCAACGGCGTCGTTTACATCGCCTATGCTTCACATTGCGATTGGGGACCTTATCACGGCTGGATCCTGGGCTATGACAAATCATCCCTGGCGCAAAAGATCGTTTACAATACGACACCCGAAGGCTACAACGGCGGGATTTGGATGAGTGGTGCCGCGCCGGCTGCCGATGAATCCGGCAACATCTATGCATCGGTGGGAAACGGATCTGTCGGGGTGACCAATAACCCTTCCGATCTCACCAATCGTTCGGAGAGTGCTTTGAAACTGGTTCCCTCCGGATCTACATTAACGGTCAGCACTTTCTTTACCCCAAAGAACATCGCAGAACTGGAAGCGACCGATCTCGACTTTGGAGTGACCGAAGTGTTGCTGATCCCCAATACCAACCGCGCCATGACGGCGTGTAAAGATGGCCGCATCTACCTGCTGGACCGCAACAACATGGGGGGCTATAGTGCGACCACCAATAATGTCCTTCAGACCATCGATCTCGGAGCGACCGCTCACCTTCGTTCATCGCTGGGGTACTATAAAGGCCAGCAAAAAGAATTTGTATACTCCTGGTCCGAGAATTCTTTATTAAAAGGATATCCTTTTAATCGAAGTACCAACCTGTTCGATTTGAACAATACCGTCAGCAGCGGCGTGCAAGGTCCGGTCGGCAACAATGGGGCGGTGCTCGCGGTGTCTTCCAACGGGTCGGTGGATTCCACGGCCATCCTCTGGGCCAGTTTTGCTGCCAATGGCGATGCCAATCAATCGGTTCGCCCCGGCATATTAAGAGCTTTTGCAGCAACGGATGTGACCAAGGAAATCTGGAACTCGACGCAATACACCACCGACTCTCCGGGGAACTATGCCAAGTTCAATTGCCCAACCGTCGTCAACGGAAAAGTGTATCTGGCCACGTTCTCCAACCAACTGGTGGTTTATGGCATGACCGGAAATGTCCAGGCAGACCAATGCAGTTCACAAAACATCGGCTTGAAGAAAACGGCCGTGGCGTCATCTATTGAAAATGTGAACCGCCCGGCCAGCGCGGCCTTTGATGGCAACCTGACCACACGATGGAGCAGCCTCGCCAGCGATCCCCAATGGATCTATGCCGACCTGGGCGAACGTTATGACCTGTGCAATGTCATACTTCGCTGGGAAACCGCCGTCGCGAAAGATTTCAAGATCCAGGTTTCCGATGATGCCGCCACCTGGAAAGATCTGATGAGCCGAACGAACAACACCGCGCTTGAAAACTATTTGCCGGTGAGCGGCACAGGGCGGTATGTACGCATGTATGGCACAGCGCGCGGAACGCAATGGGGTTACTCCCTGTGGGAGTTCGAAGTGTTTGGAAAGAAGCACGTAGATTGTGCGACCCCGACTGCGCTCAGTGTTAACAACATTTCCGAAAATGCGGCTTCGCTCCATTGGCAAGCCACCGGCGCTACAAAATTTAATGTTCAATATAAAACCGTGACGGCGGGTAGCTGGACCACCATCGCGTCGACCACAAATTCCCTCACACTCACCGGGCTTGCTTGCGCAACCGACTATCTCTTTCAAATCCAAAGTGTTTGTGACGCAACCCATTCCAGCAACTACTCGGCATCGGCTTCCTTCTCGACGGTGACCTGCACCATCCCATGTTCTCCCCTGCCAACCCGATGGACGACCATGGATATTGGAGCGGTGGGCGTATCTGGCTCGGCTTGTTACAACAACGGCGTCTTCGAAATGCAGGGCTCGGGCGACGATATTGGAAATACACAGGATGCTTTTCGTTTTGCTTTTAAAACCTTGGTGGGAAGCGGAGAAATAAGAGCGCGAGTGACGAGCATAGATCAAATCAACAGTTTGAATAAGTGTGGGATCATGTTCCGCGAAAGCTTAACACCGGGATCCAGACACGCCTTCCTGGCATTGACCAGCGGCAACGGTCTGACGTTTCAAAATCGGATCGTCACCGATGACGTCAGCCATGAAGAAAATGCCGTCGCGGGAATTGATGCTCCGGTATGGATCAAGGTAGAGAAGAACGGGTCGGTTTACACGGCCTATCGCTCCGCGGATGGTATCGGATGGACACCCGTGGGCAATCCCGTAGACGCTGGTTTTGGTGCTGGTGTGCCGGTCTATGCAGGCCTGGCCATAACCAGTCATGACAATGCTGCGCTATCCGCCGCACGGGTCGACAATTATCTTTTCGCGGGCATTTTGGAGATCGAACTTCAAAGTTTCACCGCCTCCGTCACGCTGACAAAAACCGTTGCGTTGGAATGGGTCACAACACTCGAAACAAACATCAACAATTTCGTTGTGGAGCGCGGCGACAACATGCTGAACTTTACCGACCTCGACACGGTGGCAGCCGTAAGTAATGGCCGATTTACAAACACCTATGCCTATGAGGACACCGCCCCGCTTCAAACCCTGAGTTATTACAGGTTGCGGATCACGGACAACGATGGCATCACCAGCTATTCGGCACCGGTTTCCATCTCCGTCATCACGTCCATTCAATCGGTCTTCGATGAAATCCCGCCGGCCGTTTATGCCAATCCTTCGCAAGAAGGCGTCATCCATTTTAAACAAGCAAGCGGCCGTATTAAAACGATCGCGTTATATGACAACACGGGACGATTGATGGTGCTCCGCGACGCGATCACTTCCGACATCACCGACATCCCCGTCAACGCATTCGCCAATGGACTCTATACCATTGAGATCAAAACATCGAAATTGGAATATCGACAGAAACTGATGATCCGAAATTGATTCACAACACTAGGCCAGCTTCACCAAGTCCTCACTATCGGGATCTTCCGGCAACCCTTTGTATTCCGCCGCATCGAGGTTGACCTTCACCTCATGGAGGATATCATCCAGTTCAATCGAGGACGCCTTCAACAGGCGATGGATCTCCTGTGCATCCGGGCTCAGCCGGTGCGTTTCGTAGCTCATCAGGTTGACGAGTCCCTGGATGCGCGCCAGCGGGCTTCTCACTTTATGGGCATTGATAAAGGCGTGGTGCACAAATTTCTTGTTCTGATCGATGATGGTCAACGTTCTTTCCTTGACCAGGTCGTTGAGGTTCTCGTTGATCTGCGTCAACTCTTCCTGTGATGCCATGAGTTCCTCCTCAGAAGCGCGAAGCTCTTCCTCCGAGGCCGTAAGCTCTTCGTTTTTTTCTTGCAGCTCTGCCTTTAACAGCAGCTGTACTTTTAGATTCTCTGCATCCTGGATGGTGCGTTTATAAAATATATGGCTCCAATAGGCCGACACGGCACAAACGCAGGCCGCCAACACACCGTGGAAAATGAATGTCGTCAGATCCATGTAGTCCAGCTGGGTGAAATAGATCTCTTTATATCCTGCGAATTGAAGATAGGCAAAGGTGCCATGGTGCACCACCACGATGGCGATCAACGGAATTTGCAGTCTCCAGTTTTGATAGATGATCAGGATCGTAGAACAAATGAACACCCAGAAGTGCATTTCGGCCATGCCGTGCATCTGATAGATAAATTGTGCCGCAAAGATGGCCGATACGCTACTCAGCACATACTGATAGAGGTCCGACTCGGGCAACATCTTTTTTGAAATGAAATACGCCGCCAGGCACAAACCTCCTACGGCAAAAGCCACCAGCCACGTGTCATAAAAAAGAGCAATGAATATCCCGAATATGAACATAGCGAAGAGCAATCCTTCATTTACTTTATCGGCAAATGAAAAAATACCCTTCTTGATATCTGTCAGTTCGCTTTCATTAAGTGCACCATAACTACCTGGTATTTGCCCGGTGCGGAATTCGGATGTATTCATTGTATCACCGGGGCTTCATTTGTGGGGATGCTACAGCCATAGGATTGTATGGCGAGTTCATTGAATAGGGGCGGTCTCTTGTTGGCCACCAACGAATCAAGAGCCATTTGAACAAAGTTGCTTTCTTTGTTGGTGCAGTACCTGGACCGGTTATAGTTTCCTCTGAAGTATAATCGATTTGATGTTTGTATGATGGCCGCCTGGGGGGTCGAATAAACACCACAGGCCTTTGCCAATTTCTTGCTGCTGTCAACAACGATCGTCACGCCGTCGCTGATCAGCCCCTTGGCGGGTTCGACCTTGTCTTCACTGTCTACCACAACGTAGAAATCGATCTCCTGGCCATACTCCTTGCGGAGTGCCTGGAAATGTTTCAGGTTGAATCGGGAGCACGGACATTCGGGGCTGAAGAAATGAAGCAGCTTTGGTTTTTTATGCTGCTGCGGAAGGAGGGCCGTATCGTACTGGATAAGCTCTTCGGGGTGAATCACTTTGTAGCCCGCCGGCACAGGCGTGGGCATCAGGTACTGCATCTCCTGATACCAGAAAATGCCTCCGATCGCCACGAGGATACCGGACAGGATAATAATCAACGCAACTTTTTTCATTGGGGTCTTCTTTCAAAAAGTCAACACTACATACGCCTTCATCTGGACGGACGACTTCCCAACCGGCTGGTGCCAGCTTGAAATTTTTCGTCCGGTAAAGTTGTGGCAGATAACAATCAATTGACGCCTGAACCAGGCATCGTTTGAGAACGGATAAGTGTCAAACAGACAAATATAATGCCTTAGATTTCCAGAGAGCACTTGAAGTAACCAGGGCTCGATTATAACGTTTTCGAGGGCTTTTTTTATTGTGGGAATGGAATCATTGGCCCCCTCAGCAAAAAGCGGAATGTCAAAATGGGAAGATAAAATTTCAATTTGGTAACGGTGGGCCTATGCCATCGGACGGCTGCCTTCGGGGGCGGCTACAAAGGACTGTCTAAGGACCCATCCAGGCAAATGTCTGCCCGGGCTAAAGAAAAAATGTTCGGCCCTGCCAATTCCTATTTATGTGTTGATTTTCAGTTCGTTAGGACCTACACCTTGCTCGATTTTTTTCAGGAAAGGACCAACCTATGTCAACTTCCCAGGGTGTTCCTGGCGCGATCGACCCCGTAGTTTGTCGTCTGCCACACCGCCTCACGGCAGATTTTCTTGCCACCTTTACTTTCAGAGAATCACAAACAAAAAAGCCATGACAAAGAAAGCATTAGCAACTTTCAAGGCCGTTCTTCAAAAAAGTCCCTCGAAGGGAGGATGGACATTTGTGAAGTGGCCCAACTCCGCAGCATTTTTCGGAACAAAAGGACTGGTCAAAATAGAGGGCACCGCCGACGGACATCCGTTCCAAAGCGCATTCATGGCGCTCGGCGATGGCACTCATAAATTGCCCATCAAATCTGAACTGCAAAAGAAGATCAACAAAGCTCCGGGCGATCCGGTAACGATTTGCATCAACGGTAGAAGGAAGTAGAATTCGCCGGGCTCGTAGCAAGGTGTCTGTGCGTCTTTGGCTCGCTGAACCAGACGATCCGGGATGGCATGTGCGGAATTTTTTCGATACTTTAACAATCGCTTCCCGGCAGTTTTTGGGTAGGAACGCATCCAGCTATGAGCTTGTCGCTATTCTTGAGAAATCTGTTTTTTACCGTCCTGCAACCCGGCGTTGTGGCGGGGCTGGTCCCTTTTCTGATCGCCAGGAAAAATTTTGAGAATATTGCTGACCATGCATTCCAGATCCATCACTACGTTGGCATTGTAGTGTGCCTTATAGGAATAGGGATAACCTTGCACTGCATCGCCAATTTTGCCATCCATGGTCGCGGTACGCTTTCCCCTGCCGATCCAACCCAACAGCTTGTCATTTCGGGACTCTATAAGTTCTCCCGCAATCCGATGTATGTCGGTGTTATGCTGATGTTGATTGGTGAGGCCATTTTTACTCAATCGACTGGTCTGCTGGTATACAGCATCGGGGTCTTCACAGCTTTCAATCTGTTTATTGTGTTCCGCGAAGAACCGCGTCTAAAAAAGGACTTCGGAACAAGCTATCACGAATATTGCAAAACGGTGAGGCGTTGGATTTAGCATGCAGCCTTGTCTTCCCTTCCACCCAAAATAGATGTACGTCACATTCTCCCATCCCTGATTGGCGGGCGGGTATCACCGTATGACCCAAAAAGGTGATAGACAGCCATGATCCTGGCCAATACCTTTGCTACGTCAAAAAAAGGTTGGTTATGAAAAAAAATTGGATTCACCAGATTCAGGAAATGCCGGGCGGCTTTGCCCGTGGCTTTTCTATGCTTTTTGCCGTGGCCATCGTATTGGTCACGTCTTGCAACAAAGACGACGCGCCATCCCCCAGCGGATCCAACGCGGCCTGTCAGCTCGTCACCCAAACCAACACGGTTACGGGGAGGTATGACGTGGCGGTAACCTATACGTACAAATCGGTGTACGGCATTTCGTATGATGAGGCTGGAAATCAGACGGAACAGTCCTATCAGTATGATTATACTTATAGCGACGGGAAAACCTCCACCTCAACATCAAAAATCAGTTTTCAATATGACGACAAAGGATTTGTGTTGCGGCGAGTCTCGCAATACAATGGTACGGACAGGGATGGCAAATCAACGTTCGAAACCTCCAATGGAGATTTCACTTATACGAACGATCGCCTGACCAAAGAAGCCTATGCCTACACCCGCGACGGCAAAGTGACAAACTATGCGACGCAGTTTGAATATGACGATAGCGGAAAACTGATCAAAT
>CBIHQM010000054.1:0-21863 GCA_966211885.1 uncultured Chryseolinea sp. | reverse complement strand
TGATATTTCTTTTTAGCCTGAGATCGTCAATCGTCTTGGGCTGAAAGGCGCCGTTGTATTTAAAGAATTCATTGACAATTATAAATTCATCAGTCCCCGTGTAAATCTTAATATTGATAAGGTCCTGGTCATTCCCTAACACGTGGGTTAGCTGATTAACTATATTGTTTATTTTTTTTATGAAGGCCGAATATGAATCAAATTGGGCCGGGTTTGTTTCTATGTAATAGCCGCAATTTTTTTGCGTCGAACTTTCTTTTTCGTATTTCTCAAAGTATTTATCATTCAATATTAAGACCAGTTTTGATGTCAGCCTGTTAGCTTTTTTTTGGGTTGTTTTTATTTTGCGAAGCGCAAATGGACTAAAAATTGCATCAGATGTAGAATAAACTCCGTAGTGCAAAAATTCATCTTCCGTCTGGATATACTTTCTGATAGATTCAAGCATCACCTTGAATCTATCATCCTTAAGGCTTTGTGCATTTACGTTGCAATAATGGATAGTGATACCGAATAAAATCAATAAAATGGATTTCATGTTTTAGGATTGAATGTTAATAGTTGTACTTTTTGAGTTTTTCGATCCGCTGTCTTGATCATTGTGCCGTCGAACACCAGAGGAGGCTTACCATCTCTATTTTTTGATTTAGCCTCCGCAGGACCATCAAAGGCCTTAACGGTTACACCCAAAGTATTTGCAATTTGTTGTGCGAATGATGATTCCCCGTCGGTTCCGATATTGCAGCCGTATAGAGTAATCTCAGCCGTTTTTGCAAAATTGTCTTTGTCAATCTGATCAATGGTTTTGAAGTTGATTTCGCGTTGATCGTAGTCATGGAGCTGCTCGTCATTGCCCATTTCTCCTCCCAAACTTATACTTGACTCGGTGCCGTGACTAAAGACAGTTAATGATACAATTTTTCCAGACTCATACGTTTTGTTTGTTACATTTATAAATTGTCTGGTTGATCTGGCTTCGGCGAGAATTACTTGATTCGGATCACAGCCTGGTTCCGACTTGCGCATCATTTCAAGTGCAAAAGCATTTCTTTTAAAGTTATTGCCCTGATCGTGCCCTCCTCCCTCATTTAATATGTTCAAATAGCCTGCGCTATATATAATTAATACGGTCGAGTCATCACTTTCCTGAATTTCTGTGCTCTTATCGTCTCCATTATGTTCGTCTTGCGGTGGGTCCAAAGGTTTACCAAACTTTATCCCTTCTTCTCCATGCAAGATCACAGATTTCCCTGCATTCAAAATGATATTTCTTCCAGCGTAGATGTTGTAGTCGTATTTGTAGGTTTCGGTTATTTTGCCACCGGCGATTTCAATGTATTTACCTCCCATGATTAGAATACCTTAGTTATTTCACCACTATTTATTAGCAACTCCTTTTGGGCATGTTTATTCACATTCCCTTCTTCGCTAGTGATCGTCACATCTTCCGACGCTTGCTTGGTTCCGGTCTCGGCTTGGGTGGTTATATCGCTTTTTGCCCGCTTGATTATGTTGTCGGCGTTTAGCGTATAGTCTGCCTGTGCTCGTTCCTCCAGTGGTCCGCCTGAGTTAATACCCACATAGGTGCCCCCACTCATGTTCAAGCCCGCCCCGGCGGTGGCCGAAATATTTGCAGCGGCATTTAGGGCAATGGTCTTGGCGTTTAGTGAAATCCTGTCCGGCGCATGCACGTTAATGCTCCCCTTTCCATCCATATCCCACGTACTCCCACCCGCATCCTCAATATGCACCGACCCCTCCTTATCATTAAACACAATCTTCGTCCCACTCTTCGTATGAATCGCTTTGATCACATTCTCCGCAACGCCATATCCGCTCACAGCTTTCCCATTGAAATGCCCAGACGAAACAAAGCCCTAGTCCGGGTTACCCTCCTCAAATTCCACCCGCACCTCCTCGCCAACTTCCGGAATAAAATAAAACCCCTTCCCAGCACCAGCATACGGTGTCTGCACTCTTAGCCATGGGCTTTCATTGTCCAGCTGTCCCCAACTATAGGTCACCTTCACTCGCCCTATGCCGTCGGGATCGTTGGTGTCTTTTACAAGAGCCGGTTGGCCTGCGGCCTGGCCGTGGAGCAGTGGGTTGGTATAGGGTGGATACTGACTGTCGAGAGGAATGCCCACAAACCTGCAAGTCACGTTGCCAATGCCAATGCTCGTAATCTTGCTCTCGACAACGATCAGCGGGTGATCAATACCTCGATCATTCACCGTCACAATATGTCCAATGTTAATCGGAATGTGACTCACCGCAATGTAAGTGACCATGCTCACTGCCCTGCCGGAAGTATACAACTTGGTCATGCGTTCAACGTCCGCCATCGAGGTGGCGTTGGACGCATACTCATAGCGTTTCAAGTCAGTCGTCTTGCGCGTATAAAGATTAGACTGCGCGTCAATGGCGGTGGTGATCAAACTGTCCTTGAAGATGTCTGTAGTTTTGTCCATGGCGCCAATTGCCGGCGAGGCGCTGACAATATCAAAGACCGACAATGCCAGTTTGTTACTCACCACATCGCTGCACAATTCGAAGCTTTTCAGATGCGAGCCGTTTATCAGGACCGTTTTTGAATCTTTCAGCTGACCGAGTTGCAAGCGGGTACCGTCCCAATAAAGCCATTCGCCGTAGTTCGCGGCCAAACGGGTGAGATATTGCCAGCTATGTTCGTTGCTTTGCAGGCTGTGGGCAATTCTTCCTTGGAACCTTGGCAAAATGTTCTCAGATTCCCACATGCCCAGGGCCTGGCCCTTCGATGTTTCTTCAAATATATCTTTCAGGGTTGTGTCGAGGAACTGGCGGCTGTAGCGCACATCTTCCGTGGCAATGGTGTGACTCTTGCCCTTCACCAGATAGCCGGCATGTGCCCCATCGCGATTCACGACGGATAGGTGTGTAACGATGCCCTTAAACAGGGTCTCGCGATTGGCCGCAGGGTTATAGAAAGAAAACATCACATCCGAATTGATGTAGCTCCGGAAGTGCTGAAAATCCTCGGCGGCCCGTGTCACGATCTTGTCAGAGATGCGCCAGAAGAATTCGAAGGTGCAGTGAGTGTTCATGGATTGGTGGATCACCAGGTCACGGAAGTTTACGAACTTGTCGTAGCCGGAAACGCTGATGTTGATTTTTCGTTTGATGGCTTCTACATCATTTGGTAACATAGCGGTGGGGTTTTGTTATTTCTATTGAGTAAGAATGTACGGGTCCAAGTAGGAGCAACTAACAGTTTGAGGGCAGAGATTGAAAATCTACGCCGCAATCAGGCAAATTTTAGAAATCGGGGTCGTGGAAACAACGGAATGGCTATCGAACATACAATTTTACAAAATGACACTGCAAATATTCTGCAGTGTCAAAAAAGTGGGAGGAAGATACAGATAAAGGGCCGTCGCCAATCTCATCACGGCGGGCAGTGAGCAGTCTGATTCGGAATTGACTATCTCAAAGTAAAAAGCCACCCGCTGGGGAGCCTAAGAATTTCTGGTGATCAGTTGCCCGAAAGGTCATGGAAGATAACCTCCCCAATAACACGCAAAAATGAGCCCCGTTCTATGGTCGGCGAGATAGGTTTGAATGGGCGATGCATCTGATTTGAAAATGAGCAGTTCATCACCCACCACAACGACGCGACCCGAACGACAACTGTCAGGCAACGGCATACCGCGACGATCCTGGTTGCGGATCTGGTATTTCTTTCCGTCCAATAAAAAATCTATCCCCCGTTCGGTTTGATGAACGTCGACCATCTTCCCTCGTTGGTTCAGCAACTGCATTGTTTTGAGATGGTCGGGATAGTAGACCTGGTAAACATCGCGTTGGTAGCCAAACAGATTTGTCCAGAGATGGATAGCCGCGTTTCTTGGGCCGTGCGTAAGGGGCTCGTTCCCATATTGGACACAGCCCGAAGGTGAATGCCACACCCGGTATTGCGGATCGAGATTATAAAATTCAGGCCCAGGAAGGCCACCCCCGTGGACGGCCGCGGTTCCTGAAAAGTACCCTATCGTTCCTGCTGTGAAATGGAAGAGGGGAATGATTATCCATGGCGAAAAGAAAAGTAAACGCCAGGCTTTTTGCCGGTCTTGCCGAATCAACAAAACGAAAACGGCCACCCAAAAAATAGCCACCACGTAGCCGCCAATTTCAAAAAGCAAAAACGCCGGCCACGAGCAATACAATGCGATCTTGAATAGCACACGGTAGATATTTTTGCGACGACTGTCCGACATCATTATTGATGTAAACGGGCTCCAACAGATTACTGTTTCACGGACGCGCGCATCGGATACATCTCATAGGTATTGATTGCCAACGACGGGTCTTTTGACATCAGCGCTCTCGCTTCGTCCTCGCTATCCACACAAACGATGGCCAGCCCCCACGGCCCGTTGGGATCCAGAACGGGGCCGTAAACCAGGAGCTTTCCATTCTCGAGCGATGGCTTCCAGTATTCAATGTGTTGCATCATTACCTGCTTCTCGGCATCGGTCATGGTGAACGCAAAATCGGCGCGTGGCGGGATCAGTTTCATGACGAAATATTTCTTGTCCATGGTGGTGGTGTTTTGGTTTAGTAAGATAAGCATGGAAGAAAAAACTTCATTCGCTTTGATGCAAAATTCCGGGTGAAGTTTCAGCGCGCAAGACTTACGCCACGTTGTCGGCGCGCAGGAGGGTGAAGGAGATGGTGGTGCCCTTTCCTTCGGTGGAAGAGATAAAGAACACGCCGTGGTTGTATTGAATAAAATCGCGGCACAGCAACAGGCCGAGACCGGTGCCTTTCTCTCCCTTTGTGCCGCGGGTGCTGTCTATTTTGTTGCCGCGCATGATCCTATCCACTTTTTCGGCACTGATGCCCGGACCCTGATCGGCGACGCTGATACGGATGTGGTGCTCTTCCGGTGTCACATGGATGCGGATAATCGAACGGTCGGGACTGAATTTTATGGCGTTGTTCACCAGGTTGCGCAGGATGATCCGGATGTGATCGCGGTCGGCCCGGACCGGCGCTTCGCGTAGATCACCTGTCTCGATCCGGATGCGTTTTGCCAAGGCAAGGGACGACGCCAGCTGGATCACTTCCTCCAACAACGTCTCCACGTGGAACACCACCGGGTTGGGCACGATGCCCTGTTGTTGCGAGCTTACCCAATGCAAAACCTCTTCCAGCATCTTGTAGGTGGTGTCAACATCCAGCCGAAGGTGTTCGGACACGTTTTGAAACTCTTCTTGCGAGAGGTGTTTGCTTTTTAGCAGCGCCATCACCGAACTTAAATTTCCTACAGGGCCGCGCAAATCGTGCGACAGCACCGACAGGAGTTTGTCTTTTGTCCCGTTCAGTTCGGCCAGTTTGCTGGCCTGCTCTTCGATCTCCATCTTTTGACTTTCAATGGTGACGTTGCGGACCAGTAACTCATTGTTTTGATTTTTGAAGATCTCCGTTTCACGCTCCTGTTGCATTTTGGTGAAGGTGATCTTCATGAGCTCCTCGTGCACCTGTTGATACTGCGTGACGACTCCCAATGAAAGAATAAGGCTTTGAAGAAGAAAGGAAACACCGGCCAACAGGTTAAGTCCCGTCACCGTGAGCCATCCCATTTCATTGGCCACGATCAATAGCGCCACCAGCACCGGTGCTGCGAACGAGAAAAGGAAATAGCGTGCCGGCTGGAAATTTTGCCGGAAGAATGCCACCCCGGCGTACACGGCAATTGTCAGAACGCTAACGATGTTGTAGAGCAGGATCAGGTTGGAGTTCAACGTCAGGTTTACGGGGATGGTGATGATGCAGACCAGCGAGAAGATCATCAGCCCCACGAATGCCCTTTTCCATCCTAGTGATTTTCTATGGATATCAAAAAATGAATAGGCAAACCACAGCAACGACAACGGCGCAAAAATAAAATACAATTGATTGGACGCTGAATTTAAAAACAAGCGTGGAAAGCGCTCTCCGAAATAGAACGACAAAAATTGTCCGTTCACCATGAAGTACATACAGAAGAGATACAAGCAGAACCACATGTAGTTGCGATCGCCTAGAAAAAGGAAAAGCGTGAGGCTGTTCAAAAAAATGATAAGCAACCCGCCCGTGATAAAGCACGACAGGTGCGTGTTGGTTGCAATGAGGGCCTCCACATCGGCTTTTTGTTCGAGAAAAATGCCGAGGGGTTGTGCATCACCTTGAAGGGGATCTACCCGGAGATAGATCACGCTGTCGGCGGGGTGAATCGAAAAGCAGATGTTCATGAAGCGGCGCGGAACGGATCGCGTGGAGGGTGGCGTGTTTCGGCCGTTTAGTTGGTGAACTGTTTCGCCAGAACGAAAGAGGTAAAGATGTATGATTTCCTCCACGCGGGTGGTGGTGCAATACTCACCGGGCGGAATACCGGGTGGAATTTTCAATTTCACCCACGTGGGAAATTGATTCGACAACAGGTTTTGGTCTGTAAATCTGCGCCGCACACTGGGTGACGCTATGCTGTCGGGCGTGAGGGTGTTCGTGCTGTCGGGAAGGAAACCGGCGCCGGGGACGAGGGAAACCCGGAAAGCAGTGGATTCGCGTGCCTGGGCCCTGCTTTCCGACGCCCAAAGCATGATCACTCCAAAAACAACTATACAAACCCAACGCATGGAGCAAAGAAAATAAATAAAGGGGTGCCTTCATAGCTCCATTAGTGCCCTTCCAAACTCCGGAGTACGCAGGCAAGGAAAAGCCTCAAAACGTCGTTTCTTCTTTTTTCCGGACATCCATTTTATCGCCCGGTGTTTTTGTGTGGATTGGCTTTTCTGCCCGCGGCAACGTACTTTACTCCAGTGAAATCGTTGCTGTTTTTTATTGTGGGATGGTTCGTCCTTTTCGGATGTGAAAAAGTGCTGGGTCAGGAGGGAGACAGTACGCGGGCTTATTTTATCGATGCACGCTTTCACACCGGGAAAATATTGGACCACATCCCCACCGATTATTCTACCGTCAGGTCCCCGTTCATGGCTGAGCTGGACTTTAGCATTCTGAAAAATGAACAACGGGTGTGGGACTACGCCAACTGCTACGCCAAAAACGGCCTCGCCCTCAGCTACATCGATTTTGGTGACGCCCGTTTGCTGGGGAAAGCTGCAGGGCTTACCATTTTCACCGAACCTTATGTGGTTCACTCACAACGATTTTTGTTCACTTTCCGTGCCGGCGCCGGGTTTTCCTATCTGAGTAAACTCTACAATGCCGACTCCAATCCCGAGAACATTTATTTCAGTCAGCACATCAGCTTTTTATTGTTGCTGAACCCGACGCTCTATTATGTGATCCATCCGCGTTGGCGCATTTTGGGTGGCGTTCAATTGAGTCATATTTCAAATGGTGGCAGCACGTGGCCCAATTGGGGGATCAATATTGTCACCGCCAATGTGGGTGTATCCTATGCCGTGCGTCCCTTGGAATTGAAGTCGCGCACGCGCAAACCTTTTACCGACCGCAGCCTGAAAGTGATCACTCATCTTTTTGGCGGCAGCCACACCTCAGACCCCACCGACACCGAACCTTCTAAAAAAAGATTTGCCGGCGGCGTTAACGTGGGTGTAGTGAAACCCCTGGGCAGGGTGTGCTCCATCGGTTTGGGGACGGAGTTTTTTTATGATGGCGTCAGCAACGTGTTGGAAGCTCAAAACAATAAACCCTACAACACTTTCGTAGCTTCCGTGAGCCTGCAGAACTATTTCTTTTTTGGGAAAATTCTCTTCGGGCAGCAATTGGCGTATTATGTGTCGCCCCACCATCCCAATCCAGACAACAATCTGTATCAACACTATCTCCTGGAATACCGCATCACCGGTCCGTTGTATGCGGGCATTTCATTGCATACGCACGGCAAGGTGTCGGACTTCCTAGCGCTCACCGCGGGTGTGATTTTCTAGCCCTCTATTCTTCCCAAAAAAAAACCGGCACCCATTTGAACTTTGTCAAAGAGATGCCGGCCGCTTATTTATTTGTTGCAATAACTTATTCGCTTCGCATGGCGTTGACGGGATTTTCACGCGCGGCTCTCAGCGACTGAAAGCTGATGGTAAAGATCGCAACGAACAGCGATGTTGTTCCGGCCCATATCACGGCCCAGGCATCCACGCCCGTGTGGAACGCAAAACCATTCAGCCAATTGTCGGCCATATACCAGCCCAGCGGCGCGGCGATCACAAAGGCGATGAGCACCAGCACGGCAAAATCTTTTGCGATGAGCACGATGATGTGGGGGATGGATGCTCCCATCACTTTGCGGATGCTGATTTCCTTGGCGCGTTGTTCGGCGGTGAACGTGCTGAGTCCAAACAAGCCGAGGCTGGCGATGGTGATGGCAAGTACGGTGAAGACGAGAACGATGTAACTCATTCTTTGTTCGGCGCGGAAGAGCGCGTCAAAATTTTCGTCGATAAAAGAATATTCAAATGCATTGCTGGAATATTTTTTCCAGATGCTTTCCAGCAAGGCAATTTTCGCGTGTGTGTCGCCGGGGGCAAGACGGATGGCCATCTCTCCGTTGGGCTCGCCGCCCAATGTGATGGCCATGGGCCTCACGTTGTTGCGCAGGGTTTCGAAGTTGAAATCTTTCATCACGCCGATCAGGTTCATGGCATGCGGCTTGTCGCCGGCATAGTTGATCACAAACTGATTTTCCATGGTCTCGAATCCCATTTGTTTGTAGGCCGCTTCATTGAGAATGATGGCGGCCGTGTCGGCGGGGAAATCGCGCGAAAAGAACCGGCCTTCGGCCATGGTGTAGTGCATGGCAGCGAGGTGGTCGTAGTCGACGTTATAGGCTTGCAACAGGAAGTCCTGTTCGGTTCCCCCTTTGCGGAAGGCATTGTTCCACTGGATGTGCGGCGGCAGGGTGTTGGCAAAACTGGAGGCTTTGAATTCGGGATGCGTGGCCAGTTCGTTTTTGAAAGCCTTGGCGTTTTTGTCCAGCGACCAGGTGTGCAGTAAATCGATCACGTTTTCTTTGTCAAAGCCCATGTCGCGCTCCTGCATGAAGGTGAGCTGTTTGTACACTACGATGCTGCCCAAAATCAGCGCGATGGAGATGACAAACTGGAACGTGACCAATACATTGCGCAGGCTCGAATTCTTGAAGCCCGACCGGATTTTGCCCTTCAATACTTCCGACGGATTAAACGAGGTGAGGAAAAACGCCGGATAGCTACCGGCCAGCAAGCCAACAGCGATCGTGAATAAAACAAGACTCGCCACCACGGCCGGCTGGGTGAAAAACGAAAGCGTCAGCATCTTGCCCGAAAGCACATTGAAAGGTGTTAACAACACGGCGATCAGCAACAACGCGAGCAGCATGGACAGCGCACTATAAATAAGCGACTCAGCCAAAAACTGACCCATCAGACGCGAACGCAACGCGCCGATGGTTTTGCGCACACCCACTTCCTTAGCGCGGTTTGACGACCGGGCAGTGGACAGGTTCATAAAATTGATACAGGCAATGAGGATGATGAACGCAGCGACGGCTCCGAAAATATAGAGATACTGCAAATTGCCGTGAGGGATAATGTCTTCGTCCTGATTGGACCTCAGGTGAACTTCCACCATGGGTGTGATCGTAAAGCCAACGTCGTCCCCTTTTTCACGGAACTGTTTGAAATTGATGCCCAGGAATTTTTCAAGATCCCGGCCGATGTTCTTTTCGGCTATCACATTCAATTTTGATTTGACTTGTTGAACGGTGGATTTCGGGTGGGTCTTGAAATACGTGTAGAGGTTATTGGAGGTCCATTGTTCGTCGTTCATATAATTCCACGACTGGCCCGACAACACCATGTCAAAAACGATGGTCGAGTTGCCGGGAGGGTCTTGGGCCACACCCGTCACTTCACAGGCGGTTTTCTCGCCACCGCGCAACAGTATTTTTCCAATGGGATTGTCGTTTCCAAAATAACGTTTCGCCGCCGACTCGGTGATCACGATCTTGTTAGTTCCCTGCAGCACCGTTTTCGGGTCGCCCGAGATCAATGGGAAAGAGAAGAACTGGAAAAAGTTGGAGTCGGCCACCAGCATGTAGCGCTCGGTGAAGGTTTTGTCGCCAATGGCCATGGGCTGCGAACGCCACAGGCCAAAACGCACCACGGTTTCCACCTCCGGAATTTCGGCCTGCATGGCCCCGGCCACCGGCGCGGGCGACACGGCATTGTCGAAATTGTTGCCTTGCAAACGCCCCGCAAATCCAATGCGATAGGTGCGGTTCGCATCGGCATGGAACTGGTCAAAACTCAATTCGTCGACGACATACAACATGATGAGCAAGCTGGCGGCAATGCCCAGACCCAGGCCGACGATGTTGATGAGCGAATAGGCCTTTTGCCGGAGCATGATGCGGAAGGCCGTGGTAAGGTAGTTTTTGATCATGGGCGATGATGATGTTTGGTAGTATGACGCGGGGACGTGGGTTTTGGTTGCACCAATATTGCGGGGTTTGGGGCCGTAATGTTTGTTTTTTTGTTTAAAAACTCTCGTTTCGACTGCCCATCCTGCTGGTTCTAAAAAGACACTCAAAAAAAAGGACTTTCGTTATCCTCCGCAAAAATACTTTGCGAAAACGAAAGTCCTGTTTGATAAAAATCAAGAAAAACCGACCGGTAGCCCAAGGGTACTGAAGCAAGGATTTACGGATCGTGCGAGCGAAATCATGTCGCATCCCCAAGGATGACAACTAAACAATGTATTCAACCCGGTGTGCCTCTTGCGGCAAAGGAACCTCCAGCTTGCTCAACAGACGCGAAAGAACCTGGTTCGGGACCGGATACTCCCGGTTGCTATTTTGGTTTATCCATTCTTTATACGTCGTCTCGATATATACCAGCTTCACACGGGCTTTGTAGGAGACAAACAAGTCTATCCATTGGCCGCGCAGTTGCCGGGTGATATTGGTTGCATTCCAGGCAAAAGGTTCTCCTTTTCTTAAAAAGACCTTGGCTTGCTCCTTGGCTTCTTGCACCGCCCAGCCGGTGGCAGAAGAATCATCTGGTTTCAGATTATTTTTCCGCCGGATATCGTCAAGACTTATTACCGGCAAGCCCGGATAGTTCTTTTTCAAGTATGTGTCCTTCCCCATGCCGGGCAGACCCGACAGCATGATCACTTCTCCTTTCAGATCGTCAAACGGAACATAGTCGGGAGAAGAATCTTCCTTGTGGAAATAAACAAACCGCGCCAGGTCCGTCGGGAAAACCCGGGGTGCATGCCAGCATTGTTGTTCTTCGCAAAAGGCTTTGAACAATTCGATGCGGTCCAGCAAGTCTTGTTGATCCAGACAGCGCCGTCCGAGCGCATCGGCTTTTGCCAGCATGGCCAGCAACGGCATGTCCAAACGAAGCGATGCCTCCAAAACCACTTTCTTTGGATTCGGTCTTTCCAGGATCCACAGCGGCAATCCATGATATCGCACCAGCGCTGCCACTTGTTCGCGAATGGCGAAAGGCGTGGGGATCGTTTTGTACAAAACTTGTCGCGCTGTATATTCTCCTTGCCGCGCGTGGCCACGCGATGTTATGCGGCCGTCTTCCTCTGTTATGGTGGTGGAGCGTTTCTCAACATCGTGCAACAACGCCGCTGCCCACAACACTTCTTGTTGCTGCCCATCCAATCGTTGGAATTCATCGAGCGACTGAAGGGCGTCCAGCACCATGCGGGTGTGGATGGCCACATCGCCCTCGGCATGGTGGAAGGGACTCTGCGGCACGTTCCGCATGTCGGTCACCCAGTCGAAAGTTTGTTCGAGGTGATCCCACGTTTTATTATTTGTTATTGACCATTTCATAATTTGTTCTTTTTAAACGGGAAACTCTCCCTTTAGTCTTGCTCTCTTCCAGTGGCGGGTCCAATGCTCATCGGTTTTCACATGGCCCTTGCGCACATATTTAAACACGTGATGGGCAAACTCGTCCACCGCGTAGGCTTTGGCATTCCTGCTCACTACGCCCTCTCGCGTGCACGGCGCTTTCGAAGCGACATCATACGAATCGAAGATACTGTTCTCTGAAACCAACGCCATGACTTCTTGCCGGAATGTAACTTCGTCGACCGGCCGGACCACCTTCAGCTCGGGCACGGTCGGCAAATCGAACAGCGCTGCATAAAACTTCACCTCATCCCAACCCAGCCAGGTATCGCCCTGGCGGATGGCGAAGACAAAGTAGTGATGGTCCAGTTTTTTATATTCAATGGAATGAATGGCATATACGTTCTCGCCGAAGATCTCGAGATCTCCTAAATCGTTTTTTATCAGTTCCCATTGCTCGCGGATCTTTTGCGTCCACGATGATGTAGTGGTCGCGGCATGCGAGCGGGCAAACACACCGTAGCGACTGAGGCAATTGTTTTCGCCATCCAGTTTTTCGGTATGAACCATGATGTCGATATTTTTTACATCCTGCCAATAGTCGTGATTGATCCGGTCGTCGCTGCTCGTTCCCGGAGAAAAGGGATAGTGATAGGTTCTTCCATATTTTCTTGAAATACTCATAATGATCTAAGTTAAAATAATGATTGGTAAAGACATGGCTCCGCCCGGCTGATGCTTGCGTCAGTTTAAAAGCATTAAAAAACAATCGCATCCTGCCAGATTGATCTGAGATACTTCTTTGTTATTCGGAAACTTTAGGGCAAAACACCATCATGACTCCTGATGGAAGGAGCGTTTGGAGATTGGATATGGTGTCACATGACAGGCATTCTTGAAATTCCCTCGTTTTGAAGGGTTGAACATTATTTGTGATGCAAAGATAATTGCTAATGCGATAGAACGGAAAAAACGAAGAGAAGTTTTTATACCTCTCCACCGGCCCCCAATATAATGGGCGTGACTTATCGATAGTTGAAATTAAATTAAACCGTGAGGCCTGGCCAACGCTTTGTTCGAATGCGGACGAATGCCGGACGGTTTTTCATTTCGTTGCCGCCGTTAATTGTCCATCCCAGTCGTTAGGGCATCATTTTATCCTGGCACAATTATTATTACTACATTTAGGAATTAATTATTACCGGCCGGTTTTCCCCGACACTTGGCTCAACCTAACCTAGCGCAACACCGATTTGAAAACCCGCACACCACCCCGCCTCTTTCTCCGCTTCTTCCGGTGGTATTGCCACCCGGACCTGGTTAGCCACATCGAAGGCGATCTCATGGAACTCTATCACGAGCGCCTGAAAACTTCGGGGAAACGAACAGCGGATTTGAAATTTGTGTGGGATATACTGTTGCTCTTCCGCCCGGGAATTATCCGCTCCCTAAAAACATACGACAACACAAACAACTTCGATATGTTCAGAAACTACTTCAAGACCGCCTGGCGAAATCTCGTGAGCAGCAAATATTACAGCGCGCTCAACCTCCTGGGTCTCACCCTGGGGCTAACGGTTGGGTTGCTCATTCTCTTGTGGGTGAATGACGAGTTGCACTACGATGCCTTCCACAGCAAGGCCGGCCAGATCTACCGGATCAATGTGAACCTGGAGTCGAGCGGTAACAAATTCTCGGTGTCGGTCGTGCAACCCACGGTGGCGTTTTATGGGTTGAAGGAAATAGCCGACATCGAGCAAGCCGTGCGCGTCACGCAGACCCAGGACTATTCGGTTTTCCGGTACAAGGATGTAGCGCTCAGCAAAAATGTGATGGTTTACACCGATCCCTCCTTCTTCAAAGTCTTTGACTATCCCTTATTGGAGGGCAATGTGAAGAATCTCTTCCCCACGCCGGAGTCTGTGGTGCTCACGCAGACAACGGCAAAACGTTTCTTTGGCGACGAGGATCCCTTGGGAAAAATTCTGCTGGCGGATAATAAAGACAATTTCGTCGTGAGCGGCGTCATGGCCGATTTTCCGGATAACTCCGGAATAAAATGCGACATCCTGTTCTCTACATCGCTGGCGGAGAAACAAAGCAAGGATCGTGGGTGGCAGCCGTTGGAAGAACAGTGGGGCAACTATGGATGGGTCACGTTTCTTCAATTGCGCTCTGGCGCAAATCTTAAATCGGTGGAAGCGAAGCTCACCAAGATCAACATCGATCATCAACCTGCACTAAAGCCTGTGGACGTGGGCTTCTACACGCTCCAGTCGCTAAAAGACCTCCACCTCTACGACACCGACGGCAAACCGAGTGGCATGCAAACCGTGGAGATCTTTGCCATCGTGGCGGCGTTGATCCTGCTCATTGCGTCGATCAACTACGTGAACCTGTTCACAGCGCGTGCAACGTTGCGCTCGAAGGAAGTGAGCGTGCGAAAAATTATCGGCGCGTCACGGAAACAACTTTTTAATCAGTTCCTGGTTCAGACACTTCTGTTCTTTTTTATTGCACTGCTGTTGGCTCTTGGACTGATCTCGTTTCTCATGCCTTACTACAACATGCTTGCCGGCAAGCACATGGTCCTCGATCCGTTTAGCCCCATGGTGTGGAAAGTGATTGGTGCCACCTTGCTGGTAACACTTTTGGCTTCCAGCATTTACCCGGCCATGCTGCTATCTTCTTTTCACCCGATCCATGCCTTGCGTCAGAAGTTGTCGTGGGGCATCCGGAATGCGGCGTTCCGGAAAATTCTGGTGGTCTGTCAGTTTGCTTTTTCCGTCGGCCTGATCATTGCCACGTTGATGATCGGTCGACAACTTAGCTATTTAAAAGAAAAGGAATTGGGCTACGACAAATCGTTTGTGATCTCGCTGGACATGAACCACATGAAAGATCATTTCGAAGACGTGAAGACCCAATTGCTCTCCCAGGCCAGCATCACGGGTGTGACCAGCGCCACCAACAACATCACCAATGTCGGTGGCGCCACGCTCGACGTTGACTGGGATGGCAAAGATCCCAACGGCAGTTTCTTTGTCCACGACATGGGCATCGACAAGGATTTCATTTCGCTTTTCAAGATCGACGTGGTCGATGGAAAAAATTTCAGCGGCGCCGCATCCGATTCGTCTCATTTTATTTTGAACGAAACCGCCGTTCGCGCAAGCGGCATCAAAGACCCGATTGGAAAACGGTTCCGGCTGCATCGCATCGAGGGGACGATTGTCGGGGTGGTGAAAGATTTTCATTTTGTTTCGCTGCGGCAGAAAATAGAGCCCTTTGTGTTTCACTATGAACCCGTGAGTTCGGGATTGTTTGTGAAGGCCAATGCCAGTGGGGCGAAAGATGCGTTAGTTCGTATCGAAAAGGTGTGGAACCAATACAATGAAGGGTTTCCCTTTGACTATTCTTTTATGGACGAGACATATAGAAGACATTACGAATCGGAGCAGCGGATCAGTACACTTTTCAATCTCTTCACGGGGATTGCCATTGTGATATCGTGCCTGGGCTTACTGGGGCTTTCTACATACACCGCGCAGACGCGCGTGAAAGAGATTGGCATTCGGAAAGTGATGGGCGCGAGTGTGGGGAGTATCGTGATGATGCTTTCGAAGAATTTCTTGTTGTTGATTGGGATTGCTATCGCCATTGCCACACCGGTGTCGCTGTGGTTGATGCAGGGCTGGTTGGAGAACTTTGCGTACCAGGTGAGTGTGCAATGGTGGGTGATTGGATTAGCGGCCGGGGCGGCGGTGTTGATTGCTTTTTTTACGGTTAGTTTTCAGTCGGTGAGGGCGGCGTTGGAGAATCCGGTGAAGAGTCTTCGGTCGGAGTGAGCCTGGGCTTGCGCGAAAGGTTTCGACCTAACGCACGGCAGTCGAAGCGAGTTTCGGCTGACGTGAGATGGGTTTTGTAGTTTCACTTTTAAGACGTATGCTATTGGAAGGTCAATGTGGGCCTTCTTTTTATTGTGGCCGCGGCGAGAAAACAATACTAAAGAGGTGCGTACAACGTTGTCTGCAATACCTAACCTTAACCAAAAATGAGACTGACTGCATTTATTTTACTATCTGTATGGCTGTACGCATGCGGGTCGTTTGACAAGGAGGAACCAAAGGCGTTGTTCCCCATTAAAGAATACGGAAAGTGGGGTTATATCGACCGCAAGGGGGTAAAAATTATTCCTTGTCAATTTGACTATGCCGTCCACTTTTATGAAGGTCTTGCTGCCGTTCAGATAGATTCTCTGTGGGGCTTTATTAATCCCCAGGGAAAAGTTGTCATTCCTCCAAGATTCATTTTTCCAGGCGACTTTTCCCACGATTTTTTTGGGTTCTCTGATGGGTTGTGTGCTGTCCAATTAAAAACCGATTCAGGCAAAGTAAATGCATTTATAAAAAAGGACGGGCGCGTCGCTTTCAATTTTCCTTATAGATATTGGGAAGTTGGTCGCTTTAATAGTGGCCGAGCAAGGGTGGAGATAAACGAAGAAGTCTGCTTTCTTGACAAACGAGGAAATATTGCCATCAAAACGGGCTTTCCATCCGGCTGGACTTTCAGTGAAGGCATCGGCCATATTTGGACAAGAGATAGTACTCATTATATAGATACGGTGGGCCGCGTCATTGTTGCCTTATCTGGAATGGGACATGGCGATTTCAAAGAGGGTTTGGCAGTTGTTCATGATAGCCTTGATTTCTACATTGATAAAACCGGCAAAAAAGCAGTTACACCCACTATTAGCACAGGCGATTTCTCCGATGGACTGGCGATGTCTTATGATCGCGACGTTGGCTCCAGTTTCATTGATCGAAGTGGAGAAATTGTATTTCGTACGAAATATTATTGCGCCTGGGAATTTAAAGAGGGTCTATGTGCTGTGGCTGATCGGCATTGGGGATTTATCAATAAAAAGGGTGAAATGGCGATACATCCAAGGTTTGAACAAGTAGGCTCCTTCAATAACGGACTGTGCTGGGTAAAGGAAGATCATCAATGGGGTTACATCAATACACAAGGGGAGTATGTTTGGCGTGAACAAGTCGGTATACAATACGAAAAATTAGATTTATCGAAATGGGATCTGGATACTTTTATGGTACACCAAGCTATGTGGGATCGACGATTTGATGGCTACGATAACTATGCTCGCCAAGGAAAATTCAAGGCTGCCGAAAAGCTTATTCTACAAGTAGACACAAATGATTTAACGGTTTACCAGGACAGGTTTCTTGCGTATAAATTATACCTAATAAATGGGAGAAAGGACTCGGTTAAAATTCCCATTCAAGACGGCGATTTGAAAATGATCCAACAAGCCCAAAATGACAAGCAAGAATGGCAGGACCTCGATAATTTCATCAATAGTTTCTGCGGACACAGTTATCGATCTTACAAAATCGCTCCAAGTGGCTATCAAATATTTCCTGCTGCAATTTTTAAAGGACCGTTCAAAACAAAATTGCGGTTTAAGCTGGAGCTAAATGAACAAGAGATTTTTTCAAATGTCTACTCAGGCTCTATTAACAAAGGTCAATTATTGGATCCCAAGGACAAGAATAGGACAGGAATTTCGGTATTGGCGAATTCTGGAAGCTATTAAATTTATGTATTCTTTGTGGGTCAGGACGGCCATTATCGTGCCTAAAGCAGGTACTGTGAATGGTATCTTTGCGCCTACTGCGACAGCCCAATTATTCTTTCCACGGTTTCTTTTCCACTCGTCAGTGCCGCTTCCACTGTGCCCATGGAAGGACCCTCATACATTGCCTCGCCCGCAAAATAGAGGGTGTCCTGAACAGGCTTTGTCACCAGGGCCAGCGCGTCGGTTGTTTCAACCGTTGTGTAGCCATAGGCTCCATGTGTGTAAGGGTCCTGTGTCCAATCGGCAATGTGCCAGTGACGGATTCGGGATTCTATTTCGGCGGGAGTGAGTTTGAAAATGTATTGCAGGGACTCAATAGCTTTTGCAAACAGGTCACCTGTTTGGTGATGGGCATTGAATGTGCGGGGGCCGCCAAACCAGCCGGTGAGGAGTGGCGTCTTATCTGGAAGTTGTGTCCACCACGTGGGGATGTCGGCGTCGGAAAATAGAAAGGCGAGGTTCTTCAGGTTTCGGCTCGCGTGGTCTTCCCAAAAGGGTTCGTTGAACTCAAAGAGAAATTTAATGACTCCTCCAAAACCCATCGCCTGGAACGCAGCACGGTGCTGGGGCAGATCGGGTGTGAAACGTATCGTTCCTTTTTGCAACACACCCAACGGAACGGTGACGATCACTTTTTCGCCTTCAATGCTTCCGCCAGAATCGGTGGTCACTTTCACATAGCCTTTGCGCCATTCTATTTCTCGAACCGGTGAGGAGAGCATGATGGTGCCGCCGGCGTTTTTTATTTTTTCGGCCAGGTATTGCATCAGTGAGCTATAGCCATCGCGGATATGATATTGATGATCTTCATCGGTCTCTGACCATTCATCCCGGAGGGCCAGTGCGCTTACGCGACGGATATCGGCGGTGTCAAACCCTTCGGCGAAACGTTGCACGCGGTTGCGCAGGTCTTGGTAGGTCGCTCCTTTGAAATGTTTGTCGAGAAAGGAGGCCATGTCGGTGTCGGTCGTTAGGGTGTTGAGGGCTTGGGTCAGTTCGTCCCATTGGTCGTCCATGAGATCGCCTCGCTCCAGTTCGCCTTTGTTTAGCGTGTAGTGTTTGCCATTCAATTGCATCGCCTCGCCATTGAGCTCATGGAGTAGGCCGAGCGTGAGGGATTGGCTGCCGTGGATAAATTCCGCACCTGCTTCTACGGGGCGAGAAAATTTTCCATTCAGTTCCTGGATGCGTCCTCCGATTCGATCCCGGGCTTCTATTACGGTCACTTTATGGTTTTTTTCTGCCAGTATCCTGGCGCTCATTAGTCCAGATGCTCCGGAACCGATTGTGATAATGTTTGACATCGTGAAGAAATTTAGAAGTTATTCAGCTTAACAACTTGCGTATGGGATGGTTTTTTTATGGAACAGCGACACTTCACAAGTATAAAGAATTATCTTCGCCTCGAACGCTCCCTAAGTGGCGGTTCAAATTATCGAATGACCGTTAAAAAAATTGTACTTCGAACCCTACTCGGCCTTCTTATCGTTTTTTTCCTTTTCATTGGACTCATTGTCGTCCCTTATTTCGCAAACATTGTTATGCCCTGGGACAGGTCAGAGGCCATTGAAGCTGCGATCACCTGGGGAGGTTTGGCCGATTTACCTGACGCTGCGGAAGATGTTTCGGTGGGCACTGAAGGAGGCATGTTCACCAGGACATTTAGCGTTCGATTCGAGCTTGACAATGATGCGATCGATGCGTGGATAAAAAAAAGCCCGCGAATGAAGAATATGGTCCCGGTTGTTGAAGCGGATGGAACTCTTTTATATGAAATTCGTCCCGGCGAACAGCGCTCGATCGGGGGCACCGTTCGGGTCAAACGTGTGGATCACCGGGTTGTCATCAGGATGTCGTGGAGTTAAACATTGCAAAAAATGAATTACGATCTGAATTGGTTAAAAAATAAGTTTGACAACGGAGAGTCGCTCAAGTACATCTTCTTTTGGGGACACTCCAATAAAACTCCTGACGAAATCGGAAAATTTGTCTTCAGTCATTGGTATCCTTCATCTTTTACGGTGGAGGGCATCGAATACAAAACGGCCGAGCATTGGATGATGGCCCGGAAAGCAAATTTATTTGGAGACCACGAAATTTCCGGGCTCATCTTAAAAGCAACAAAACCTGGAGAGGTAAAGGAGGTTGGCCGAAAGATCAGGGGATTTGATGAAGTTAAATGGAACAACGAGAAATTTGAAATTGTGAAAACCGGAAATATTCACAAGTTCAGTCAAAACAAAAAGTTGACGGAATACTTGTTAAGCACGGCGGACCGAATCATTGTAGAAGCAAGTCCAACAGACTCCATTTGGGGAATAGGACTGGCTCAGGATTCTAAAATGATCGAAGATCCGCATACCTGGAAAGGGGAGAACTTGTTGGGATTTGCCATCATGGCCGCGAGAGATTTTTTGCGTGAGGGGAATTTCAAAAACGCCTAAGTCATACTAAGGTTCCTTCCGGCAACTTCGGCATCTTCATCTCAGAATACGTCAATATAAGTCCAACGATGCTCGTGGCAATTCCAAAATAAGCGGGGAGCAAGTGCAACGTGGTGGTGTAGCCTATCAGAAAGTGAACGCCAATGGCGGTGGAAAAACCAACCGCCATCGACAGCGCCAGGATCTGCCAAAGATTAATGGAAGGTGGCGATCGCCGGATAATGAAAAGGTAGAGCAACCCGATGGTGGCCAGTCCTCCTCCAAATGCCGCACGGTCGTGCGCGATCAGCGGTTTGAGATTGCTGTTTATTTTTTCGATGCCGCACACGGTGATATTCATGTACTCCAAATCCTGGGGAACAAAAATGGTGGTCATTCCCACGATCATGATCGTGACGCCGGCCAGGAACATGCCCATGGCCGAAAACAACAAAAAGATCTTCCCTACGCCGTATGGCGACTTGAAATCGATCCGCTCTCTTGCTAAAAAGACATCGCCGATCGTGCCGTTCTGCTTAATGATCGCATGGGAACGGATCATTCCAGCGATAAAAAATGGCAGCAAGAGCAACGTAGCAACACCATGCCAGGTGTCGAGGTATCCATAGCCCAGGTAAGTAAGGAAGCTTCCAAAACCAATGAGACCGGAGAACAAAAACAAATACCACGCCCAGCCTTCTTTGTTTTTAAGCGGAAATTCCGCCAGCCACATGTAGAGCAAACCCACCGCGATGATGGAGCCGCCAAACGATACGCGGTCGTGAAACATGAAGCGTGTCATGGTGCCGTCGTTGAACGCCGACAATTGATTGGCATCCATTCCGAGATACGAGATGTCGTGAGGAAGAAAATGTCCGGTAATGGATTGGACAATGACAAACAATCCGGAGAGCACCAGGATGAGGGCGGTAAAGACCAGCAAGAATCTGCCGTCACCTAAAAGCGCTTCTAGCAATGTTCGTCTGTCCATTTTAAATCGATAAGATTAAAATTTAACTTCCAGCGGTTCAATCCCCTCTTTCCTGAAATAGGCATCCAACCTGCTGGCCAGCCTGGGCCAATTTTTATGCGGCACCATGGGGTAAAGATGATGCTCGAGGTGAAATAAGTGATTGAAAGCAATGGCCGAAAAAAAAGCACCGCGAAATAATCGTGTTTGTCTCAATTCATTCGCACCGTGTGGCGTGTGCACCAAATATGACGTCACCAAAGGAATGATCCAACTGCCGGCGATCATCAAAAACATATAAACCAAAAATAGGCTCGTATACTGAGCACTGTAGATGCAGAACGCGATGAATGCCAACACGGAAACACCTTCCACAATGATCAGCGTGTGAAACTTCCTTCCCCTGGATTGTGAAAGCGCCCAGAAATATATTTTGAATTGAAAGACAACGCCCTCCACCAATGTCCGCCCCAGCGACATCCGCGATGCCGCACCCTCGACATCGTCCTCGTGGGGAAACCGCTTGTGGTGATAGAGATGGCTCAGTTTATAGGCGTGACCACTTCTGAAACAAAGCAATTCAAGAATGGAAAGAAATGCCGCGTTCAGCGTCTTATTTAATTTAAGATTTTCATGAACGAGATCGTGCGACGTCGAGCCATACGTCGTAAAGCTCAGGGCCATCGTGCTCAACACAGCCGGTATCCAATAATTATTCGCGGCCAATAGGAAATAGAGAACGAAAAACGCGAACGGCAGGAATAGCGTGACCCATAATTGAAAACCCGACAAGGTCATCAGGTCGAGACCGAGTTCTTTAATGGAGGGCTTGGGAGATGGCGTTAACGGTTCCAAGGCGGAATAATAGTTATTTTTTTGTTGTTGATCTCAATCTTGAGCGACACTCATTTTTTCACCGCGGGAATATTTAAAAAACCCTTGCGACACCGGCACCAA
>CBIHQM010000053.1:0-22254 GCA_966211885.1 uncultured Chryseolinea sp. | reverse complement strand
CTTTAGGCCAGGGGTTACCAATATTGGTGATGTCCTTTTCGTCGATCTTGTTGTCCCCGTTCAAATCCTTGTATTTGATGTCGCCCACCCAAACTCCACCGGGGGCCACGTCCTGGCGATCGCCGTTGACTTTGACGGGGATGGCGCTGTTGTTGATCTGGTCTACAGATTGAAAAATGCCGTCATATAAATATCCACGGAACAACCAGGGCGCCTGGCCCACGGCTGAACGTTGTGTCCAGTTATTGCCGGAACCTGTATCGCCGATAAACCATGCCGTGCGGTCAAAGAATGCATTGGCCGAATACAGCTGTGTCATTTTGGTCTTGAAGCCCGACACGTTGAAATTGCTTCGCCATGTAAAACCACCGCGATCAATGTTCACCGTATTCAATGTGAATCCCCAACCTCTGTTCTCCAGCGCTCCTACGTTTACTTGCGGGGGACCGATCGATCCTTCTGCACTCACGCCCATGTAGTCGGGAAGCGGGCTTGTCATCAACAGGTTGCTGGTCTTCTTTACATAGAAGTCACCTTCCAATTGTATGCGGTTCTGGAACAGGTTCAGGTTGAAGCCGATGTTGTTTGTATGCGTTTCTTCCCACTGCAAGGCAGGGTTTGGATAACGTGACAACGGAAAGCCTGTACCCCAAGGCGTCGACACACTGGCGAGCGGTCCGTAATAGGATGTACCGCCCTGGTTACCCGTCACACCAGTCTCCACTCTCAATTTCAATTCGTTGATAAACGGCACGCTCTGCATGAAGGGTTCTTGCGTTACTCTCCAGGCGGCGGACACAGAAGGGAAGTATCCCCATTTATTATCGGGCCCAAAATTGACAGAGCCATCGGCGCGGATCGAACCTTGCACGATGTATTTGTCATTATAGGTATAGTTCAAACGTCCGAAGTACGATTCCATGGCCCACGGTGACTGTCCACCCGAGGTTGTCGCGCCTTGTGTGTTGCCCACGTTCAGGTCGGGTACGCTGTTGGTCACGAAGCCTTTTTTGGATCCGCTCACATTTTCCCAATGCGATTCCTGCGACTCGTGACTGGCCATCACGCCAAGGTCATGTTTTCCGATGCGCGTATTGTATTGGAGCATTTGGTTCCAGTTCCAGTATGTATTGTCGCTGCTTCCGGAAGTGAGGCTGGCCACATCATTGGTCTTATCGCCTAGCCTATAGGTAGGTGTGAAGTAGTCGGTTCGGTTGAAGCCGAGGTTTCCGTTAAGGGAGGTGCGGAAGACCAAACCCTTGAGCAGGGTCACATCCACGTTGACACCACCCAAAACCTGAAATTTCTTTTGCTTGTTCTGGATCAAGCTGGAGATTGCCACCGGGTTGAGGGGCGTGAACTGCACACTGCTTCCGTTGACGCTGTTGGCACCACCCCACGTTCCGTCAGGATTTTTTACCGGGATGTTCGGCGCCAGTTGAAGGGCGTTGAGAATGGTGTTCTCCTGTGTGGCCGTGATCTTTTCCTTGGTTTGGTTCACGCTCAGGTTTGTTCCGATCTTCAGCCATTTACGCGTCTGGTTGTCGACGTTGAGGCGAATGCTGGAACGGGCGAAGCTCGAACCGAGCGCCACACCTTCCTGGTCGAAGTGTTCGCCGGATAAATAGAAGGTAGTTTTCTCGCTTCCGCCGCTAAGACTCAGTTGGTGTTTGGTGAGTGGCGCAGCTTTGAATAGCGCGTCCTGCCAATTGGTGCCGGGGCCCAACAAGGCGGGGTTGGCAAATTCCGGCGGCGGTGTGCCGCCCGTGATGGCCCGGATCTGGTTGGTCATTTCTGCAAACTGTGGCAGGGTCATCACGTCAAGCGTCTTCGGTTTTTCCTGCAAGCTGTAGGTGAAACCATAGTTCACTTTCACTTCACCGGCTTTCCCGCGCTTGGTGCTGATGAGCACCACGCCGTTCGTTCCCCGTGATCCATAGATGGCCGTGGCCGAAGGACCCTGAAGAATTTCAATGTTCGAAATATCCGAAGGGTTGATCCCCGCCAAAACGTTGGAGGAACTTGTTGCGCCATAGCTGAGCGTCGATGGCTGGATCTGCACGCCGTCCACCACATACAGTGGCTCGTTCGATCCGGTGATGGTGTTCACACCGCGGATGTTCACGGAGATACCACCGCCGGGTTGGCCAGTGTTCTGTGTCACATACACCCCAGCGGCCCGGCCTTGGATGGCCTGCTCGATGGTGGTGTTGATGGTCTTCGCAATTTGTTCGGAACCCACAGACGTTTGGGCTCCCGAAAGATCGGTGCGTTTCATTTCACCGTATCCGACGACCACCACTTCCTGGAGGGTGGATACATCTTCGCGCATGTCGGCATCGATGCGGGTTTGGTTGCCCACCCGGATCTCCTGCGATTTGTAGCCGATGAAGGAAATGACGAGCACATCTTCATCGTTTGCCTCCAGGGTATAATTTCCGTCAATGGTGGTCGTGGTCCCATTGCCGGTGCCCTTGATGAGCACGTTCACACCGGGCATAGGACTGCCCGCGGGGTCCTTGATTGTTCCCGTGACGATGTGCTGGCCATAGGCGGCCACACTCGTCAGCAGCAACAAAAACACGGAAGCCCTTTTGAAAAAGCTTCGGTAGACTTCTTTCATAATCATAGATTTGGTTTAGTGGATAGAGTATAGATGTTTGGGTAAACCACGTTTGTTCGGAACCGCGTCCGCCGCGAGGGTTGCCGGAAGGAGGCTGTTTCTATCAGCCAGCCTCCCGGGGCAACGCCCGAATCATACCTAACCCAGGTACCGTTCTTTAGCAGACCAATCGTTGGATTTCTTTCGATTTCACAAACGATTGAAATTCGTCATGACAAATTTGGACCGGAAAGGCGCCGAGGAGGGTATGAAAATGTTGCGGATTACTTCCCGTGGCGTTAACCGGGGGGATGAAATGTTTCAGGAGACAGGGCAATTTGTTAACGCCGCGCGGCGAAAAGCCCGGAGCGGGCTAAAAAAAGGCGTTCAGGAGTCATCCTAAACCCGCTTTCAGTGCCTATCTAAAATCAGTGTTTGTCGGCCTGGGATGAGTCGGCGGCCACCGAAACCTGGGGGATATGGATGCCTAAATGGAGTTTATAGACTTGGGGAAAATCATTGTTCACGCCGACCACCAAGGTTTTGTCGTCTGAAAGAATCATGCGACGGGCGTCGCCCCGTACGGAAAGCCCAGTGGCGAGACTCAAGGGATCGGCCAACCTGAATTTGCCCTTGCCATCGCCCAACATCACCGTACCGAAATTTCCAGTAGCCTTACCGAAGCGCGAGCGAGCAGCGGAAATGTTTCCCGTCGCCACGATGTCGGCATGGTCGTCGCCGTTAACATCGAGTACCGACAACGCCATCACCGGCGAGAACTGTAATTGAACCGGCAAGGCATTGGCCTTAAAGCCTGTGCCGTCATTTCTAAACCATGTGGTTTGGAATGTGAAGGCTTGCAGCATGTGCCCTTTCTTTAAGTCCCCGGGAGTGAGCATGGTTTGCAAGGTGGCCTGCGTGTAGGACGCATAGTCTGGAAATTTTTTCTTGAAGGAAGGTAGTTGGTCGGTCAGTTCATCGCGCGTGGGCATAGGATAGGACGTGTCGCCGATAAAATAGCTCATCAGCGGGTCGATGGATCCGTTGTTGTCTATGTCGGCAGCAAAAAGCGTTACAGGTCTTTTGGGTGTTGCCTTGAACTGGTTGTTCATCCCGAAGTTGCCGACCACAAGATCTTTGTCGCCGTCGCCATCGAGGTCTTCGGCAACCACACAATTCCACCAGCCCTCTGTGTCCTTCTCGATATAAAGCTTCGATTGGTCTTCCAGCTTTCCTTTTTTGTTCAGGAATACTTTCACGGGCATCCACTCGCCCACCACGATCAAGTCGGGCCATTCATCGCCATCGACCTTCATCCACAATGCGTCGGTTACCATGCCGGGCCTTAGCAGCTCTGGGGCGATGGCCTGGGTCTGTTCTGTAAAATTTCCTTTGCCGTCGTTCAATAATATATAGCTGCGCGGCGCTTCGGGATATCGGCCGGGGATTATTCTTCCGCCCACAAAGAGGTCGAGGTCGCCGTCGTGGTCGAGGTCCGCCGGTCGCACACACGAACCGCTGCTGATCAACGCCGGCAGTGCCACGGCACTGAAATTTCCTTTGCCATCGTTTCGATACAAGCAATCGGCCAACGCCACATCGAGGGTGTCGTACTCATAGCCACCGCTCACCACATAGAGGTCCTGGTCGCTGTCTTTATCCATGTCGAAGAATACGGCATCTGTTTTTTCAGAGACATCATCTTTCCAGGCTTGTGGTTTCTCGGTGAACGTTCCGTCGCGGTGCTGTATAAAAAGCGCACTGCGTTGACCTTTCGCACCGCCGATGAACACATCGGCCAAGCCATCTTTATTTACGTCGGCGGAAGCCAATGCCGGTCCTTCCGTTGAATACATGCGCGGCAGCAGGGGTTGCACTTTAAAATCGATGAAGGCATTTTCTTTGTGACGGAAGGGAAGCGCGCGCCCAACTTTCTCAAACCACGGTGGCGTTGCACTTCTCAGTCTTTCTCCCTTTTTAGTGGCTTCCGTTTGCTGCAAAACCAATACCTGGTCTGCGGCCACGTTCTTTATTATTTGGGATCCACCACCCGGCCACTGGACCCGGAGCCAATCGATTTTCTGTTCTTTTCCCAATCCAAAAAACAAAGCAGGCTCCATCGACGATTGAAAACCTCTGTAGGGGCATAACACTCGTGTCATCGTCTGCTCACCCGCGCCGATGGTTACCGTCCCACCTAACCCTGCGGTATTGCCGTCATTTCCTTTTAAGCGCACGGTGAGGTAGTGATTTTGTTTCTTATTGGCCGCATCGTTGCGGTAGATGCCGGCGGTTTCATCGAGGTTATTCATCACCAGATCCAAATCACCGTCGTTGTCGAGATCGGCATAAGCGGTCCCATTGGTCAGATTTTTTGGTGCAAAGCCCCAGGTGTCGCTCACATCCTCAAATTGAATCCCGTTTGTGTTATGAAACATGTAATTGTGCTCCTTGCTGGAAGGCATTTTGTTGAGCACATCCTGCAGGGTGGCATCGCGTTGGCCTTTCTGCGCTTTCAGGGCCAGGTCGATCTTGTAGCGAAGAAAGTCGTTGCTGGTGAAATTGCGTTTGAAGCCGTTGGAAACAAACAGATCCTGCCACCCGTCGTTGTCATAGTCGGCGATGAGGGCCGACCAACTCCAGTCGGTGTTGGAGATGCCGGCTAGTTGCCCGATCTCGGAGAACGTACCGTCACCGTTGTTGAGGTGCAGCATGTTGCGCATGTATTGATGGTGCCGTCCACTTTTCACCATGGCGGCATATACATCGTAGCGATCGGGCCAAAAGAATTCCTTTTGCCGTTGATTGTTGTCGGGAAGCATGTCCAGCGTGACCAGGTCGAGGCGACAGTCATTGTTCACGTCGGCCATGTCCACGCCCATGGAGAATTGCGACATGTGGGTGAGCAAGCTGTCGCTGACTTCGTTAAAGAACCGTCCGTGGTCATTCAAAAGCACGTTGTCCTTTTCGGTGTAGTCGTTGGACGTGTAGAGATCGGGCCAGCCATCGGCGTTCAGGTCTCCATACGCCATGCCCAGCCCATAGTTGGAAGCCGGACCATAGATTCCCATGGCATCGCTCACGTCGACAAACTTTTGGTTGTCGTTCCGGAATAGCTTGTTGCCTACAAAGGGCACGCGCGTCGTCTTGTAGCGCTGCGTGATGTCGTATGAATTGGAGATCGTGAGGCGCGAGTGATTGAGGAGAAACATATCGAGGTCACCATCGCGGTCATAGTCCAGGAAGGCGGCCTGAGTAGAATAGGAATTATCGTCTAACCCGAAGTCTTGAGCCTTGTTGGTAAAGGTGAGGTTCTGGTTGTTGATATACAGCGCATTTTGCCGGAGCATTTCATGTTCCGGACCGGATCGGCATACATAAATATCCAGGTATCCGTCGGCGTTGATGTCCACCATCGCCACACCGGTCTTCCAGCCGCTTTTGGCTCCTACGCCGGCTTTCTCGGTAATGTCTTCGAACGTGAAGTTTCCTTTGTTCAGATAGAGTTTGTTCTCTCCTTGATTGGATGAGAAATACAGGTCGACATAGCCATCGTTGTTGATATCACCCGCCGCGACGCCGCCGCCGTTATAAAAATACTCATAAGCGAGAATGTGCTGCCCCTGGTCTTCATGGTTGAGGTTCGCGAATGACACACCGGTCTGTCCAGGGTCCAGCTTCTGAAAAAGGGGGCTTTGGTTTTCGGATGCAGGCTTGCTGCAGGAAAGCAAACCAAAGAGGGCCGCGGCAAGGACGATGGGGATGCGCATGCTGTTCATGAAGCGGTACGCCAGGCCACTAGTTTACGATCGCATAGGCCATGGCGGAAGCAATAAATATATAGAGAATAATCTCGAGGACGAGCATGAAGCGGGAAAGTTTCTTCTTGTTATGGTCGGCCGGCATGATGGTAGCTGCGATGTAATTTCTTCAAAGCTACGCGCCAGCCAATGCCCATACGGTTATCAAATCGTAACAATATGGGTTTGAAATGTTGCGTGATCCAAAATTTCACAGCACAGAACGTTAACCCGTAGGGTTGCAAATGTTAAGTCTATCCTGCCGCGGGCGCCGGACCATTCTTTTTTGTGGCCACATACGCTGACGGAAGCATCCCAAACTCGTCCTTGAAATATTTGGCAAAGTACTTCGGGCTGTTGAAACCCACTTTATAGGCCACCTCCGAAATGGTGAGCTGACTTTTCTCCAGCAGTTGCGCCGACCGTTGCAGGCGAATGGTGCGGATAAACTCCAACGGAGCTTTCCCGGTGAGGGCCAGCAGCTTCTTGTACAGGTGCACCCGGCTCATCCCAAGCTCGCGGCTCAGGTCTTCCACGGAAAAGTCGGGGTTCTCCAATTGATCCTCCACAGCCTTGATGGCATTCTTGATCAGTTTCTCGTCCAGGGAAGTGATGTTGATGTCGGTGGCCTTGACCTCGATTTGCTTGCGAAACTCCTTGTGGAACAATTCGCGCTGATGGATCAGGTTGCGGATGCGCGACTGCAGGATCTCGAAGTTAAAGGGCTTTGTCACATAGTCGTCGGCGCCAATCTCGAAGCCTTCCATTTTTTGTTCTTCGTTGGTGCGGGCCGTCAACAACACCACGGGGGTGTGCGAAACGGAGGGATCGGCTTTGATCTTCTTGCACAGTTCGATCCCGTTCATCACCGGCATCATCACGTCGCTTACCACCAGGTCGGGAAGGTGCTGCACAACTTTCTCCCAGCCTTCGCTGCCGTTCCGGGCCTCCAGGATCTGGTATTGTCCTTTCAAGTTGTCTTTCAGATAGAAGCGAAAGTCCTCATTGTCCTCTACCAACAGCAACACGGGCTTTTTGAGTTGGGGTGATTGGTTATCGTGGGCCGTCCACGCTGCCACCGGTTGGTTCAGGTTGGTCTCTTCCCACTGGGGCAACGGATCCGGCACACTTTCGGTCGACAGTTCAACAACCGGTATCCTCACCGTAAAACAACTTCCCTCGTTCGGCGCGCTCTCCACCGTAATGGATCCGTTGTGTGCTTTCACAAATTCCCGGGTGATCGACAGGCCGATGCCGCTCCCCTGGTTCACCATCGTGCGGGGCAGATCGTTTTGAAAAAAGCGCTCGAATATTTTTTCGTGTTTTTCGGCCGGCACACCGATGCCGGTGTCTTTCACTTTTATTTCCATCCATTTTTCGTCATCCTGCACGCGCACGGCCATGGCCACATCCACGTGGCCACCCTCGGGTGTAAACTTGAACGCGTTCGACAAAAGATTGAACAGGATCTTCTCCAACTTGTCCTTGTCAAAGACGGTCTCCAGGGAAGGCACGGCCGTATGAAAGGCAAGTCCGATATTTTTCTTTTCCGACAGATCGGAAAAGGAAAGCGTTGCTTCTTTGACAAACGCCACGATGTCGCCTTCGGAACTGTTCAGCTTCACCTCCTGCACCTCCATGCGGCGAAAATCGAGCAACTGGTTCACCAGGTTGAGCAGGCGGCGGGCATTGCGGTGGATGAGTTGAAATTGGCCCCTCTGTTCATCGTCTTTGGTGGCCTTCAACAAGCGCTCGAGCGGGGTTAGGATGAGCGTGAGCGGTGTGCGGAATTCGTGGCTCACGTTGGTGAAGAATTTTATCTTCATCATGTCCAGCTCATGAAGCTGTTGCGCCTCCTGCCGTTCTTTTTCGATCCGGTATTTCATGCGCTCGCGCTCCAGGATGAGCTGACGCGAAAGCAACAACGCGCCCAGGATGATAAACACATAGAGCACAAAGGCCGTCTTCGTTTTCCAGAACGGCGGCAGGATGACGATCTTCAGCCGTGCTGGCTTTTCGTTCCAAACCCCTTCGTTGTTGGAAGCGGTCACCAGAAACGTGTAGTTACCCGGATCCAGGTTGGTGTAGGTCACTTTGCGCTGTGTGCCGTCGGTGGTGAGCCAATCTTTGCTGAAGCCTTCGAGCTTGTACTTGTACTGGCTTTTCTGGGGATGAAAATAGTTGAGGGCCACAAACTCGAGGGAGAACACGTTATCGTTGTGGGGCAACGTGATCGTTTCGGTCTCGCCGATGGAACGCTCCAGGATCACTTCCTTGTGAAGGATCTCCCCGATCTTCACGCTCTTGTTGAAAATTTGCAGGTCGGTGAGGATCACCTTGGGAATGTTTTTATTGACCCCAATCTCGTCCGGCCGGAAAAGATTGAAGCCGTTCGATCCTCCGAAAACAAGCTCGCCCCGTGGGGTCTCCCCTATGGCGTTGTCGTTGAATTGCCGGCCTTGCAATCCATCCGATTCATCATAGTTCTTGCAGGAAATTTTAACCGCATGCGTGGTCGAATCATAGTCTATGACAACATTGGAAAGTCCATGGGGTGTGCTCACCCACAAATTCCGCTGGTTGTCCTCCACCAGCGTAAGAATGGAATTGTGGGGCAAACCGTCCTCTTCCGTAAAGTGTTTGAACGTTCTGGTGCCGGCATCGAAAACATTGAGCCCGCCGTGTGTTCCAGCCCAAACCAGCCCACGGCTGTCTTGCAGCAAGAAAAGCACGCTGTTGTTGCTCAGGCTGCGGGGATCCTTCGGGTCGTTGAGATAGTGCGCTATTTTGCCGGTGGATTTTTCCATGACGTCTATCCCATACCCTGTGCCCACCCATAAATTGCCCTCCACGTCCTCCATCAGCGACGGGACGTAGGTGGAGTGAACGGAATTTTCGCCGATCGGGTAGTGATGGAATTGCCTGGTTTGCTGATCAAACCGTTCCAGCCCCTGGTTCAATGTCCCGATCCACAGCTGATGTTGCCGGTCTTCCAGGATCTCCCACACATTGTCGTCGGCAAGGCTCGACGGATTGTCGGGGTCGTGTTTGTAGCGGGTGAACTTCACGCCGTCGAACATATTGAGACCGCCGAAATATGTGCCGATCCATAATTTTTTGTCGTGTCCCATCCGCAGACTTACGATCACATTGTTGCTGATGCTTTGCGGGTTGCTGGGGTTATGAAGGTATTGCGTGAACTTGTTTTTTTCACGATCAAAAAAGATGAGCCCCCCACCGTTGGTACCGATCCACAAATTGCCCTTCACGTCGCTCACAAATGCGTTGATGTCATCAAAGGGTAAACTCGCCGTGCCGGGAGCATGGCGGTAGAGGTTGAAACGGATAATGTTTTCGTGGTAGTAGTCCACGCCCTGTTTAAACGTGCCAATCCAGATGATCCCTTCATAATCCTTGTACATGGTATTGATGCTGTTCTGGCTCAGACTCTTTTCATCGGAGGGATCGTTGAAGAGGTAGGTCACCTGCTGCGCTTTCTTATGGATCAGGTTGATGCCCCCATGATCCGTCGCCACCCAGATCACGCCTTTGTTGTCTTGCACGATGCCCCGCACGATGCTGGTCTTTAGCCGCAGCGGCGATGAACGGTCGTCGATGTGAGCAAACGTTTTTCCGCCGTCGGAAAACTGAAAAATCCCCCGGTTGCTGTCGGACATAAAAATCCAGGCATCGCCGTCGGTGTCTACGGTGATCACATATTTTTGGTCCTCACTTTTCAGTAGGTTGCGCAACGCAGCGCTGCGCCAGGTAACAGCACCTGTTTTCAGATCTGCCTTTTCGACAATACCATTCTTATGCACGAGCCAGAGATTTCCATATGCATCATCGGCCATCGACACGATGTGATTGGTGGCGATCGAAGTGGTGTCGGCCTCTTTGTGGAAGAGTGGCATCAGGGTTTGGGTGGCCGGCTGGAATTTGAAAAGTCCGAGGGTGTTGTGAACAAACCAGAAATTCCCCTGACGGTCTTTGCGTATGTCGTTGATGGTGCCGGCGGGGATGCCGAAGCGTTCGAGGTACACGCTGGGATCATGATAAAATGTTTCAGTTGCCGGATCGTACACATCGATGCCGGTCCAGGTTGAGATCCAGATCCGGCCATCGGGATCCTCGAATATTTTGTTGATGTCGCTGTTGCGGATGGAGGTGGTGTCGCCGGCCGTGTTGCGAAAGACTTTAATGGTATAGCCGTCGTAGCGGTTCAAACCCGAAAGGGTCCCAAACCACAAAAAACCGCGGCTGTCTTTGAGAAAACATTTGATCTGGTTGTGGGATAAGCCCTGGTTCACATTGACATGCGAAAACTTGTATTGCTCTGTTTGCGCACAAATCTCCCCAAAATCGCATACGAGGATCGACAGGATCAGGAACAGGTGTAGTCTCTTCTTCACAGGTGGAAGAAAAGTAGGAAAAATCTTTCGGATAATCACGCGCTTGTTTCCCGAGGGCTGTCGCGTGATGTTGGGATGGCCAATAAAAGCTGGCTTTGGATGATCTCGCAACGATTTTATCCGCAAAGGCAACACCCCTCCGGTCAAACCCATAACCCAAATTCAAAAGTGATTTCGAATGAAAATAAAAAGGCTGTCACCTCTTTTTCGTGACAGCCTTTTCAACGCGTTTACCGACCCCGCCTCATATTTCTACGCGCCGCATTTTCGGCACCAGGAAATGCATGATGGCCCAAGCCAGCAGGTAGGCCGATCCGCAAATGATAAACATAATGTAGTAGGCCGCTTCGATGTTACCGATCGCCCTGTAGTGCACGAACAAATCTTTCTGCACGAAGAGGCTGAAGGCAATTCCGCCGAGACCGCCAAACATTCCGCCGATGCCGGTAACAGAGCCCACTGCCTTTTTGGGGAACATGTCCGACACCGTTGTGAAAATATTGGCACTCCACGCCTGGTGCGCGGAGGTTGCAATGCCGATCACGATCACCGCCAGCCACATATTGATCTGTCCGGCAATCTGTGCAAACACGATGGGGATGACCAGGAAAGCATAGATGAGCATCGACGTCTTTCGCGCTTTGAACGCCGGCCATCCTTTTTGGATGAAGTTGAGCGGAAGCCAGCCTCCCCAGACGCTGCCGAAGGTGGAGATCACATACACCATGGCCACCGGCAACGACAGTTGGGTTCCCTTCAGGCCATACTCACTGGTGAGAAAATCGGGGAGCCAGAAAAGATAGAACCACCAGATGGGGTCGGTCAGAAATTTTCCCAACACAAAGGCCCACGTCTGGCGAAACCGGAGCAACCTGAACCAGGAAACTTTTTCGGTCGACGATGCTGCATTGTCCTCTACATCGCTGTGAATGTATTCGAATTCTTCCTTGGAAAGTTTTTTATGCTTCGAAGGCACGTCGTAGACCATGATCCACAACACCAGCCAGATGAAGCCAAACGAACCGGTGATGACAAAGGCCCACTGCCATCCCCATTCTTCAATAATAAACGGAACACTGAGGGGCGCAATAATGGCACCGATATTGGTCCCGGAATTGAAGATGCCCGTGGCCAATGCGCGTTCTTTTTTCGGGAACCATTCTGCCGTGGTTTTGATGGCCGCGGGAAAATTTCCGGATTCCGTAGCGCCCAGTGCGCCGCGCGCTAAAACAAATCCCAGCGTGCTGCCGGCGAACGCGTGGCCAATAGCCGCCAAACTCCACAAGCCGGTAGCCAGGAGATAACCCAGTTTCGTTCCCAGTTTGTCCATCAACCTCCCCGCACCCAGCATGCCTAAAGCATACATCAATTTGAAAGCGATTTCGGTGTTGGTATAATCGCCGTCGTTCCAATGAAACTCCAATGACAGTTCGGATTTCATGAGGCTGATCACCGAACGATCGAGATAGTTCACCGTCGTGGCAAAGAACACCAGGGCGCAGATGGTCCAGCGGTAGTTGCCTTCGGGTTTGGACAGGTTTTGCACAATAAAATGTTTAGGGAAAGAAGTTTATTTTCGGATCGCCTTCACCAGGCGCAAGGTCTCTTCCACACGTTGTTTCAACAAGGGCCAATTCCGTTGTTGAAGTATATCTTTTGTAAACAATTGAGAACCCATGCCCACGCAAACCGCGCCTGCCTTGAACCACGAAGAAAGACTCGCCTCGGTGGGCTCAACGCCGCCGGTGATCATGAGCTGCAGATCGGGTACAACGGGCATGATAGACGACACAAAGTTGGGACCTAAGACCGAACCCGGAAAAAGTTTTATGATCTCGGCGCCCAGTTGCTTCGCGTTCACAATTTCTGTCGGCGTGGCACAGCCCGGGATCCACAACATGTCGTGGGCATGGCAGACTTCGGCCATCTCGGGTTTCATGATGGGCGAAATGATGAAGTGTGCCCCGGCATCGATGAAACGTTTCGTCATAGGTCCGTCCATCACCGTGCCAATGCCGAGCATGAGATCGGGATATTTTTCGCGGGCACTGAGCAAGTGTGAAAATACTTCAAAAGAATTTTTACGCCGGTTGGTAAACTCAAACACGCGAACGCCGCCGGCATAGGATGCTTCGAGCACTTCCTGTGCGTCTTTGGGATCGTCGTGTGTGAACAACGGGACCATGCCCGATGCTTTTATGGTGTCTACTATCTGTTGTTTGCTGAATGTCATGATCGTTATCGTAAAAGTTTTCCAATATTTTCACCCTTCACCAACGTCTCCACCTCTTCGACGGAGGCCAGGTTCACATCGCCCTCCATGCTGTGTTTGAGCGTGGTGGCGGCTGCGGCAAACTCCACTGTTTGCTCATCGGTCTTGCCGGTGAGCCAGCCATAAATAAGGCCCGCCATAAAGGCATCGCCTCCGCCCACGCGGTCAACGATGTGCGTAAGCGCATAGGTTTTCGAAGTGCTCAACGTCTTGCCATTCCAGATCACCGCCGACACATTATTGTGCGATGAGCTGACCGACTCCCGGTAGGTGCACGACACCTTTTGGATGTTGGGGTATTGTTTCATCGCGTGGTGGCTGACTTCTTCAAACGTCTTGCCGCTCACACCGATGCAGTTCTCAAAATCGGTGATACCGGCCACGATGCGGTCGGTGAGTTGAATGAGGTCGGGCATTATATCGCGGGCGGTCTTGCCGTATTGCCACAAATTGCGCCGGTAGTTGATGTCGCCGGAGATCATCACGCCGTGTTTGCGCGCCGACACCAGGGCCTCGTGACACACGGTGGCGGCGCCTTGCGAGATGGCCGGTGTGATGCCGGTCCAGTGAAACCAGGCGGCGTCTTTCATGATGCTGTCCCAATCCACGCTACCGGGAGCAATGTGCGCGAAGGCGGAGTCAAAGCGGTCGTAGATGATGCGCGACGAGCGCTGCATGGCGCCGTTCTCCAGGAAATAGAGACCCATCCGTTCGTCGCCGTACAGGATATGGCGCGTATCCACGCCGTTGCGCTGCAGGCTTTGGGTGGCCGCTATGCCCAGGTCATTGCTGGGAAAGCGCGTGACGTGGGCCGCTTCAAACCCAAAATTGCGCAGCGACACGGCCACGTTCGCCTCCGAACCGGCATACAACACCTGAAAACTTCCGGCCTGCGTGAACCGGGCAAACCCCGGCGCAGAAAGCCGCATCATGATCTCTCCAAAAGTGATAATCTTCTTCTTCATTGTTACTCTATTACACCGAAGACGCCAATACACAACTCCGGCCCAAGGCCCTTCTCTGGGCCGTTCATTGCTGCCTTGCTTTGCCCGCCGAAGCTTTAGCGAAGGAGGGCCCGCCGAAGCTTTAGCGAAGGAGGGCCTTGCCCGCCAACGCCTTAGCGAAGGAGGGGCGCCTCTCTTCACTCGCCGAAGCTTTAGCGGTGAGGCGGGTTTAAAATCTTTTTACGCTAAGCCGATACTGCCTTATTCAACTTGCTGCTCTCATAACACAATTCAATCAACCGGATCACATCCCGCGACTCCTCCGGCTTCACCGCCACTGCCTTCCCTTCCCGTATGGCTTCATACACATTCTGATAGAATCCCAGGTAGTTCCCCGGCACGGTCTCCACAGCCCCCTCCACATGGAGCGACCCAATGCTAGTGTTCAGCGTCCCCCACCATTCCTTCGTCTCTATAGCCCATGACGTAGATTTCGGGCTCTTACCCTCTTTCAAAGCCTGTTCTTGCAGATCAATTCCATATTTCACAAACGAACCGTCCACCCCGTGCACAATATAGCGGGGCCCCGGCTCCCGCACGAGGTAGCTGGATTTCACGATGGCATGAAAACCATCATACTGCAGGCGTATATCATAATAATCGTCCACTTTTCCACCCGGGCGCTGCGTGCCGATGCGGGCGTCGACGGTCTTGGGCATTCCGAACATCACCAGCACCTGGTCCAGCATGTGTGACCCCAGGTTATAGAGAATTCCCTTTCCGATGCCGGCCTCTTCTTTCCAGGTGTTAGGCTCGATGTAGTTGCGGAAGCGGTCATAATGCATTTCGATCTCCACGATCTTTCCCACGAGCTTGTTATCGATGACGCGCTTCAGCGTGAGAAAATCTCCATCCCATCTCCGGCTTTGAAAAACCGTGAGGGTCTTGCCTACCTTTTTGCCAGGGCGATCAGGCTGTCGGCTTCCGCGGTGGTGACGGTGAAGGGTTTCTCCACGATCACGTGCTTGCCTGCTTCCAGGGCTTTGGCAGCATAGGGTTGGTGTGTATCATTGGGTGTATTCACCACGACCAGTTCGATGCTCTTGTCGTTGATCACCTCGTCCAACTGGCGTACGATCTTCACGTTGGGGTACAGGTCCTTCGCGCGCGAGGAACTGCGTTGGAGGACGGTGGTGAGGTTAAATCCGGAATGGGCGTTTATTAAAGGGGCGTGAAAAACTTCTCCTGACATGCCAAAGGAAAGGAGCGCTGTGTTGATGGGAGTCATTTGAGGATATTCAGGGGTTTTACCGTGGCCTGAATTTTACGAATACTTTTCAATAATGCTAAAAGATTGTGTTCAATGGCTTTCCAGTTTTTTTCCGCGATCAGGTCCTTGGTGAAAAGCAGGGCGTTCAATTTCACGGCCATCGCCCCGGACTCGAACCATTTCATCAACTCGGCATCGCGCAGGTCGGCTATGCCCGACGGTATAAATTGCAGGTCGGTGAACTGCCGCGCGACGGTGGCGACAAAGTCAGGACCCAGCACGTTGCCGGGCGATACATTGATGACTTGTGCGCCCAATGCTTTTGCTTTTTCGATTTCGGGTACGGCTGAACATCCGGGCATCCAGAGGATGTCGTGACGTTGGCACACCTCGCCCATGTCGGGACGCAGAAAAGGTGAGGCAATAAAACTGGCGCCGGAGTGAATGTAGCGTTCCGTCATGGTCGCGTCCAGCACCGTGCCCACGCCGAGCATCAGGCCGGGAAACTTATCGAGGCGTTCCACGAGGTATTCGAAATAACGCAGACCTTTGTTGTCGCGTTGGTGCATGAACTCGAAAGCGCGGATGCCACAGGCATAACTCACCGACACACTGCGGAGCAACATGTCCACATCGTGGTGAAAATAGACTGGGATGAGGCCGGTTGCCTTTATATTGATAATCGCGTCTTTCTTGCTTACTGACATTCTGGTATAGATATTTATGCAGGATTCGTCCAAATAAAATTTTCCAGTATTAAAATTTCAGATTTATCACTTGCAATCGATTGCGCAAGATAGTTTTTTTACCAGTATGTCAAACACGTTTTTAAAGATTCACCCGGCCGACAATGTGTTCGTCGCCTTGACCGACCTGAAAGCCGGAGAAAAAATTTCTTATGAAGGCAAATCGCTCGTGCTGAAAGACGATGTGAATGCCAAACATAAATTTGCCGAGAACGACCTGGCCCCAGAGGACGAAGTGTTCATGTATGGCACCGTCGTGGGCAAAGCCACACAGCCCATCAAACAGGGCGGTGTTATCGGCACACACAATCTCAAACACAAAGCCGCGCCGTATTCCGGAAGGACAAAGACCTATCAATGGACGCCGCCCGATGTTTCGGCATTCAAGAGCAAGACCTTTATGGGCTTTCATCGCGCCGACGGCCAGGTGGGCACCGCCAACTATTGGCTTGTGATCCCCTTGGTCTTTTGCGAAAACCGGAATGTGGAAATGATCCGTCAGGCCTTCCAGGACGAACTGGGGTTCACCAAACCGGATGTCTATAAGCACTATGTCCACGAACTGGTCAACCTCTATCGCGAGGGCAAAACCGAAAAGCTCGGCGATGTGCGTTTTCAGCCGGCCACGGAGGTGCCCTCGAAACGCGTGTTCAAAAACATCGACGGCATCAAGGTGCTTACCCACCAGGGCGGCTGTGGAGGCACACGCCATGATGCACAAACCTTGTGTGCGCTGTTGGCCGGCTACATCCACAACCCCAACGTGGCCGGGGCGACCATCCTAAGCCTGGGCTGTCAGAACGCAGAAATAAAAACGATCCAGGAAAGACTGACCGCGCTCGACCCGAAAGGTTTGAAGCCCGTGATCATCCTGGACCAGCAACAATCCGGCACCGAGCAGGAATTGCTGAGCCAGGCCATCCAAAAAACATTCCTGGCCCTCATCGAAGCCGACAAGACCGAACGCAAGCCCGCGCCCCTTAATAAACTCGTGGTCGGCCTCAAGTGCGGCGGCTCCGACGGCTTCTCCGGCATTTCGGCCAACCCGGCGATCGGCCACACCTCCGATTTGCTGGTCGCTTTAGGAGGGAGCACCATCCTTTCCGAATTCCCCGAACTTTGCGGTGTGGAACAGGAACTCATCAACCGCTGCGAGGAAGACGAAGCCGGCAACCGGTTCATTCAATTGATGCGCACCTATTCCGACGCCGCCGAAGCGGTAGGCTCCGGCTTTGACATGAACCCCTCACCGGGCAACATCAAGGACGGCCTTATTACGGACGCCATCAAGTCGGCCGGCGCTGCCAAAAAAGGTGGTACCGCGCCCGTTGCCGATGTGCTGCCCTACGCCACCTACATCCGAAAGCCCGGCCTAAACCTGCTGTGCACGCCCGGCAACGACGTGGAGAGCACCACCGGCACCACCGGCTCCGGCGCACAGATCATTTTGTTTACCACCGGCCTGGGCACCCCCACGGGCAACCCCGTGTCGCAGGTGATCAAACTTTCCACGAACACCCGGCTGGCACAAAAGATGCCCGACATCATCGACTTCAACACCGGCCAGATCATATCCGGGGAGAAGACCATCGAGCAGGTCGGCGAAGAGATCCTCGACTTCATCATCGAGGTGGCCAGCGGCCGGACCACAGCCAAGTCCGTCGCCCTGAACCAGGATGATTTTATTCCCTGGAAACGCGGCGTTTCATTGTGACCATCCCTATCCTCAAATTCAGTCTTTACTCCGGTATATCCTTTCGGCGTAAAGACTGAATACTATACCATCCCAGGTCAGCGTTGATCCTTTGCTGAAGCCTCTCCCACAAGCAGGAGTGCGTATTTTTACTAATTTTGCCGGAAATACTTTTTAGAGCCCGGCGATCCGGCTTCATTTTTTTAACCTTCTTCTGTGACTCGGAATAAACTGCATTACGTTTTCGGTCTCTGCCTGCTGGTCATCGGCTTCCTGCTGATCCTGTCGCGGGTAAAGCCTTTTGCGATTGGTGCGTGGAAAGTAAAGAATGTCGACCCCCTTGCCGACATCCGTGTGACGGAGCCCGACACGGCGTTCGCTGAATTGGATTCCCTGCAGCGCGACTCCACCTTCCAGAAGGTGGACTCGCTGGCGAAGGTGGCGCGAAAGGGCTGCCCTGTGGGTATTACCTGTATCGAAGATTATTCCCCCGACAGCACCGGGATCCGGAATTTTGTCAGGGCACTGAGTCATATCAAGGAGAAACACAACGCCGTGCGCATTGCGTTCTATGGTGATTCCTTTATCGAAGGCGATGTGTTTTGTGGAAGCTTGCGCGATACGCTGCAGTCTGTCTTTGGAGGCGAGGGTGTTGGCTATGTCCCGCTCACGTCCGAAGTCGCGGGCTTTCGCACGACGATCAAACATCAATTTGAAAATTGGAAAACCTACTCGCTGATCAGCAAAAAAGATTCCACCGTGACCGTTGAACTGGGACCGGTGGGGTTCAGCTTTGTGCCGCAGGAAGAGAATTGGGTGGAATACAAACCCACACACCATCGCTTTTTGAAGACGTTCAATACCGTCAAACTTTACTATAAGAATCAAGGGCACGCCAGCGTGGAGTACACCTTGAACGACACGATCACCTCCACCGAAGAATTAAAGACCTCCGACAAGCTCCAGGAATGGACACACAAAGGCAAAAACATCGAAGCCGTGCGCCTCGCGTTTCTTCAGCCGGATAGCCTGAATTTGTTTGGTGCAAGCTTCGAGGCACGCGAGGGTGTTTATGTCGACAATTTTTCCATGCGTGGAAATTCCGGTATCGGCCTCTACAAGATCGACGACGCGATGTACACGGATTTCAACCGCTACCGCGATTACAAACTGATCATCCTGCAATATGGCCTGAACGTGGTGTTGGAAGATTCGATGAACTATGGCCGGTATGCGCACGGCATGATCAAAGTGGTGAACAAGCTCAAGAGCGTTTATCCCAAGGCGAGCATTTTACTGATGAGCGTCAGCGACCGCAGTTCGAACACGAGCGGTGAATACAAAACCATGAAGGCCATCCCCATCATGCGCAATGCACAGCGCCTGGTTGCCGAACGCACCGGCATTGTTTTTTGGGATTTGTATGAGGCCATGGGTGGAGAGAACAGCATGGTGAAAATGACAGAGGGCAAACCCGCGCTGGCCGCCAAGGACTACACGCACCTCAACTTCAAAGGCGGCCGGAGGCTTTCGGGCAGGATGGCCAAAAGTCTTCTCTACGAATTGGAAAAATATAATAAAAAGAAATAAGCATGATCGCCGCCTCACCCAAAACCAGCCAATACGCCGTCGCGATGACGCTGTTGCTGCTATGGGCGATGACACATCAAGCCCACGGCCAGGCCACGGTCAACTTCACGTTTCCCTCTTATGACCTCGCGGACGACACGGCCAACCTCATCCAAAACGCAGATTACCTCGACAGTTTTTTTGAATCCCTGATCCAGTTGAAAACCACCGGACGTGGCAAAGTGAACATCATTCACCTGGGCGACTCGCACATCCAGGCCGATTTCATTACCGACGTGGTGCGTCGTAATTTTCAAAACGATTTTGGGAACGCCGGCCGCGGCCTCATCGTGCCGGGTCGCGTGGCGGGCACAAACGAACCCAACAACATCCGCACAGGATCGACTACCACCTGGAAAGCCAAACGTTGCACCTATCCCGAGCAGCCTCTGCCGATTGGCATCGGGGGCATTACCGTGAGCACGGAAGAATCTGATGCAAGCATCTCCGTAAAAGTGGACAACACGTTGAACGACTACAGTTTTAGCTCGGTCACCTTGTTCTTTCAAAAAGATCCCAGCAGCTATAGTTTCTCCGTGAACGATGCTACGGGTCAGGAGTTGGGCATCACCGGACCCTACGAAGAAGGGATGGCAAACGTGTCGCGCATCGAGTTGAACAATTGTGTCGACCAGGTATCCATCCAGGCCGTGAAATCAAACGACGATCAAAAACAAGCAACCCTTTTCGGGATCGAATTGGAGAATGGCAACGACGGTGTGTTGTATCATTCCATCGGCGTGAACGGCGCCAAGTACAAGCACTACAATGCGGCCGTTCATTTTGCCAAACAGACTGCGGCGCTTAAGCCCGATCTTTTCATCATCGCCCTGGGCACGAACGAGTCGGTAGAGTACCCCTACCTTGACCCTACCCTGCTCTATCACATCGACAAACTCGTGCAGTCGTTGAGAGAAGTCAATCCCGAGACAAAATTTATCCTGGTCACCCCTCCGGACGCGTTTCGCAAGAAGGTGAAACCCAATCCCGGTGTGGAGAAGATCCGGAACCAGATCATTCAATATGCCGTGGAAAACGGGCTTGCCTTTTGGGACTTCTACAAGGTGGCCGGCGGCAAACACTCCGCAGCCAAATGGCGCGCGAAAGGCATACTCCGACCCGACGGCATTCACTTCACCAAAGAAGGCTATGCATACCAGGGAAATTTATTATACGAAGCATTTATAAAAACCTACAATCGCTATGTTGGGCTTCGACATCCATAAGCTGGCGGAGCAATTCGCCTATCACGCCGACGAGCCCCTGTTGTTCAACAGCGGGTTCTTCCTGTTTTTGTTTACCGGTTTTATTTGGATCTACATCATCCTCAGCCCGATGCAGCGGCCGAAGCTGATCTTTGTGACGCTTTTCTCTTTGTACTTCTATTATAAATCGAGCGGTGGTTATTTCGTGCTACTCATTTTCGCAGCCGTCGTGGATTTTACGCTGGCCAAATGGATCTACGCCAGTACCGATCCCTGGCGGCGAAAATTCTTCATCATCCTGACGTTGATCATCAACCTGGGCCTGCTGGGCTATTTCAAATACAGTAACCTGTTGTACGAGTCGTTTTGCTTTATTGCCGGCAAGCCTTTCGAGCCGTTGGATATCTTTCTGCCGGTCGGTGTCTCGTTCTTCACCTTTCAGTCGCTAAGCTATACACTCGATGTATACCGCGGCACGCTGAAGCCTGTGGATCATCTGGTGGACTACGCTTTCTTTGTGTCGTTCTTTCCCCAACTGGTAGCGGGGCCCATTGTGCGCGCGGCAGATTTCATCCCGCAGATCTATAAGCCGACGATTGTTACCCGGGAAATGCTGGGCCGCGCCATCTTCCTGATCGGCTGCGGGCTTTTCAAAAAGGCGGTGATCGCCGATTACATCAGTGTCAATTTTGTCGATCGCGTGTTCGACGCCCCCGCGTTATACACTGGTCTTGAAAATCTTTTTGCTGTATATGGCTATGCCCTGCAGATCTATTGCGACTTCTCAGGATACTCCGACATGGCCATCGGCATCGCTTTGTTGTTGGGTTTTCATTTCAACATCAACTTCGATTCGCCATACCAGTCCAGGAACATCACGGAGTTTTGGCGACGGTGGCACATTTCGCTGTCGTCGTGGCTGCGCGACTATTTGTACATTTCGCTGGGAGGCAACCGCAAAGGAAAACTCCGCACCTATCTCAATCTCATGATCACGATGCTGCTGGGCGGCTTATGGCATGGCGCGTCGTGGCGTTTTCTCATCTGGGGTGGACTGCATGGTGGCGCGCTTGCCTTTCACAAATACATTTCCGAACGGGTCGACCTCTCCTGGCGCGGCTGGCGCATTGCCGGCGTGGTCATCACGTTTCACTTCGTCTGCTTCTGCTGGATCTTCTTCCGCGCGCCCGACCTCGACACCGTGGGCCAAATGCTGGCACAGATCGTCACCCATTTCAAGCCGCTAATTCTCTTCGACTTCATTGCTGGTTATAAGGGGGTGGTCTTGCTCATGTTGTTAGGCTATGCCCTGCATTTCATGCCGAAGCGATTCGAATTTAGCGCCGAAGAAACCATCACCCGTCTGCCGCTTGTCGGTCAGGCAGCGTGCCTGACTGCGGTCATTGTGTTGGTGTTGCAGATGAAAATGGCGGGGGTGCAGCCGTTCATTTACTTTCAATTCTAGCTCAAAAGCGAACCCGGCCATTAAATTGGCGTTTAGGTGTTGACAAAAAGAGTCTCCCCTGATGCGCTAGGTTGCCACGCAACAATGCTTTCGAAATAGTACGCAGCATCAATCCAGGCCATAGCACGGCTCGAGCGCATATCTAGTTGCTTAACAGGCAATCTATTTCCCTATATTTGTTGATGCTCTATCTTCGTGATATACTCTCGCTATATG
>CBIHQM010000052.1:0-22319 GCA_966211885.1 uncultured Chryseolinea sp. | reverse complement strand
GATGCTCACCAGGTAGGCATCGCGGAGGGGATTCTCGCCGATGAATTTCACAAAGTCCTCACCGGTTTCGGCAATGAATTTCTTGGCGGCCTCGTCCTTGGAAACATATTCCACACCGCGGCCGTGTGCTTTGTCCACGTAGGATTGCGACAGGAGCTTATTTTCGATCTGGAGGCGCTGGGTCTCGGTGAGGTTGGATTTCAGGTAGACTTGCATGCGGATGTTCTGGCGGATCTGGTCTTCCAGTTCCTGCGAGTACATGAGGAGGATGCCAAAAACGCCGGTCACGAGCAGGGCCAGCGTGATGCTGATCACCACGCCCACGGCGGGGTAGCCTCCCAATTTCTTTTTGTGTTTCGTTTTCTCCATGCGAATGGGCAAAGGTAGAAGAAAATCCCGAATCAACCGAGGCTGCGGAAGCGGTTAACGGGCGGGCCGGATGAACGGGCTTTTGGGCATGTGAACTGAAAATAAAAAGCCCCGCACGGGGCGGTGCTTTGGGATTGGAGAGGGTCTAAAATTAGTTAATGACCTCTCGAAGCATTGAGTCGTTTCACCAGGGCCTGGTCCTTGATCGGCGTGAGCGATCTGACTTTGTCGTTTTCGTCGTTCAGCAGGTAGTAGTTGTCTTTGTAGTAGAGGAACATCGTCCGCTTGTTGTCGGCGAAGAACTCCATGATCTCATAGAGATTCTTTTCAATTCCGTAAAGGAACAACTTGCCTTCCTTGAACTGGTAGTGAAAGTGGTATTTCTTGTTGGTGACATCCGTTTCGGCCACGATCGTAGAACGTGTGGAGGTGCGGGGCGATTCGTCCGCGGTGGCGGCGGAAGCACTGCTGTTTTCGGTTTCAGCACTCGGATCGTATGCCCTGATCGCATCGCGTTCGGTCGTTTTTTCTTCTGCTTTATCCGTGGCTGTTTTCGGGGCTACGGGTTCCGTCTTGTTCAAAGCGTTGGAGTTGGGCTGTGTTTCTGCCGGTACCTGGACGGCCTCCGCTTGGGGCGCCGGTTCCACTGTAGTAACGTCCTGTTTTATCTCCGTGGTGGGCGAGGTGGCCGGTACGGCCTTGGCATCGTCCTGGTTGAGGTAGAAGTACAGACCGCTGCCTGCTACACCGGCGGCGGCGGCCCAGAGGCCTATGCGGCCCAGCAGCGAGGGCTGGGTGGGTAGGGTGGAAACCGGCACGTTCTTCAACATCTGCTTCAACTCTGCGGCGCGTGCCTTGCGTAGACCACCGGCAATCTGCTCCTGAACGGTCAGCGCCTGCTGCAACTCGGGGTTGTTCGCGAGCTGCTGTTCGAAGGCGGCTTTCTCTTGCGCGTTCAGGCGGTTGCCCACGTAGTGATCCAGCGTTTCAAAATCTTTTTCTGATACCATAAGTCCTAATCTAAAAAGTCATGCTCCGTATACTGGGCTTTGACAAGGTCATCTAATTTCTTTTTACACTTATACTTTTTTGTCTTCGCGGTGTCGGTGTTAGCGAAGCCAAGTTTGTCTGCGATATCCTGCATCGACATCTCCTCAAAGTAGTAGAACATCAACACCTTCTTGCAGGTTTCGCCCAATTGGTCAATGCACTTGGCAATGATCTTCTCACGTTCGGCCGTATCTGTATCCAACGTAACAGAGCCGTCTTTTTCTTCATTGGAGAGGCGTTTTTTTCGATCGAGCTCTTTTCTCCACAGGTTCTGACAAATGCTGTAGATGTAGGTGCTCATTTTCGAGGTCAACACCAGGTTGCCCGAGGTTGCTTTTTGCCAGAACACCACCAGGGCGTCCTGGTATATGTCGCGGGCTTCCTCCTCCGTGCCGCTGTTGGAGATGACTAGCTTGGTCATCATCCGGTAATATTTCTGATACAGGAACTCTAGAGCCTTCTCATCGCCTTTGCAAATGCGCTCAAAGATCTCTTTCTCGTTCATGTTGGAGTTCGACCTGTATACCATGTTTTAGCGGCTTAGTAACCCTTCTTATGCTGTATTTTTTACCGAATTGGCTGACTTTTTGCTTTTCAGGACGCTTTCTCCCACGTTTGGGTTCGAAAAAACGGCCCCCAGTATCCTCTGATCTTGAGGTTTTTACCCTCCATCCAAAGCTTACACCGGTAAACTTTTCCGTCCTCTGGGTCCAAAACGGTCCCTTCCGAAAACTCCTCGCCATGACGCTCCAAATCCAGAAGGATCTCCATGCCGATGACTTTTTTGCGAAACCGCGGGTCGTTCTCATCACACTTGTCGCACACCGGATCGGGGTCGCTCTCCGAAAAGAGTTTCACGATCTTCCCGTAGAACTTGCCCCCGCGTTCAAAGATATCTACTACCGACTTGGCTTCGCCTGTATTGTCATCGATCGTTTTCCACTTCCCGACAATGGACTGCGCCTGGCTGGCAAAAGCAACCAACAATAACGGTAAGATCATTTTCATGCTAAAAAATAGCAATAACCCCGCATTAAATAAAATGACTCCCCCTTTTCAAAGGGGGGGCCGGGGGGGTAACAAAAAGCCCCGGCATTACCGGGGCTCTTCGATCAATGGTTTTCTATGGAGCCTAGGGAGCTACCGTAGTCACTTTCTCCACTACAGGCTTTGTCTCCACGGCTTTCGCCGCAGCGTGATCGTGGTGCGAAATATGTGGTGCAATGATCAGCGCAACGATCGACGTCAGCTTGATCAGAATGTTCATCGAAGGACCGGAGGTATCCTTGAAGGGATCGCCCACCGTGTCGCCCGTTACAGAGGCTTTGTGGGGCTCGGATTTCTTGTAGTAAACCTGGCCGTTGATCTCCACACCCTTCTCAAAAGATTTCTTGGCATTGTCCCATGCGCCACCGGCGTTGGATTGGAACATACCCATCAACACGCCGGAAACCGTTACGCCAGCCAACACACCACCCAGCACTTCGGGACCGAAGGTGAAACCTACGATCACAGGTACCAACAAGGCGATAGCGCCCGGAGCGATCATTTCGCGGATGGAGGCTTTGGTGGAGATAGCCACGCACTTTTCATACTCAGGCTTGGATTTGTATTCCATGATGCCCGGGATTTCGCGGAATTGTCTACGCACTTCATTCACCATGTCCATCGCAGCACGACCTACGGCCGCAATAGCCAGCGAAGAAAAGATGAACGGGATCATGCCGCCGATGAACAGACCGGCCAATACGGGAGCTTTGTAAATATCAATAGCGGTGATGCCGGAGATGCCCACGAAGGCAGCGAACAGCGCCAAGGAAGTCAACGCGGCAGAAGCGATAGCGAAACCTTTTCCAGTGGCAGCGGTCGTGTTACCCACCGCATCCAGGTTGTCCGTACGGTGACGGACTTCTTCGGGAAGCTGGCTCATTTCGGCGATACCACCGGCGTTGTCGGCGATGGGACCGAAGGCGTCGATGGCCAACTGCATGGCGGTGGTAGCCATCATGCCGGCGGCGGCGATGGATACACCATACAAGCCCGCAAATTCAAAAGAGACAATGATCCCTGCGGCCAACACAATGATCGGCAACACGGTCGACTCCATGCCCACGGAAAGACCGCCGATGATGTTGGTGGCATGGCCGGTTCCGGATTGACGGATAATAGAGAGCACAGGGCGCTTGCCCATGGCTGTATAATATTCAGTGATAAGGCTCATCAATGTTCCCACCACAAGACCGACGATAATGGCCATGAACACATCGTTGGATGTGAACGCGGTGCCGCGGTGAACAAGCGTTTCGGGGAGCAGGTAGTGTACAGCAAAATAAGAAGCGATGGCCGTCATAATAATAGAGGACCAGTTGCCGATGTTCAAGGCGTTTTGCACGCTATCGGTTTCTTGTTTGATGCGGACAAACCATGTGGCTACGATGGAGAAGATGAGGCCGAGACCGGCGATCATCATGGGCAACAGGATGGGAGAGAGGCCGCCGAACTTATCGGCCGAGGCATCGATCTCCTGACCCAACACCATGGTGGCGAGGATGGTGGCCACATAGGAACCGAACAAGTCGGCACCCATACCGGCTACGTCCCCCACGTTGTCGCCTACGTTGTCGGCGATGGTGGCGGGGTTGCGAACGTCGTCTTCGGGGATGCCGGCTTCTACTTTGCCCACGAGGTCAGCACCAACGTCGGCAGCTTTTGTATATATCCCACCGCCAACGCGGGCGAACAAGGCGATAGACTCAGCACCCAGCGAAAAGCCCGCGAGCACTTCGATCGCGCGTTTCATTTCAATGCCGTTGATGGCAGCGCCTTCGGGTACGAAGATCTGGAACAGAACAATGAACAAGCTTCCTAAACCAAGGATAGCCAATCCGGCTACCCCGATACCCATCACCGAACCACCGGTGAACGATACTTTCAAGGCTTGCGCCAGGCTGGTGCGGGCGGCTTGTGTAGTGCGCACGTTAGCCTTGGTGGCGATCTTCATACCGATGTATCCCGCGAAAGCGGAAAGCACGGCACCGAGCAGGAACGAAACGGCAATGAGCGGCGAGGAATCTGCTACCAACGTTCCGGACCATCCCAAAAGAATGGCGGCGATAACGGCAAAGTAACCCAGGATCTTCCACTCGGCCCGCAGAAAGGCCATGGCACCATCGGCGATGTAGCCAGCCAATTCCTGCATGGTGGCAGTTCCGGGATCTTGTTTTTTGACCCAGGCGGACTTAATGGCCATAACGATGAGCCCAACAACTCCAAAGGCCGGGATAAGATATAGAATACTGTTCATGGTTATAATTTAGGATGTAGTTTACTTCGTAAAAATCAAGCGGTTAGGCGCCATGACATTTTTAAAGAACCGCAAATATAGGAGAAGGACGCAAACCCGCAAAGGTCCCGTACCCGATGCGGTGTCTTAATCAAAAAAAGTACAGGCACACACGATCACACGCCAAACATCTGTCGCAAGGCCAGCCACAGGTTCTTCTTTTTAACATCGTCGAGCGCGGGCAAGGCGTCGCCGGCTACAACGGAAACGCCGTCCTGGGATAGGTGCTTATAGAGGTCGGGTGATGCTTTGAAACGGGCACCCAATGCGATCACTTTCGTGGGCGCATAGGCCGCGATGTCGGCCAGGGTGAACTCTGGGCGGGTGATGATGCGCACCGACGCCAGGGAGAGCCGCAGGGCACCGATCATTTTGGTGAGCACGGTCTTGTCGGGTTCGGAAATGCTTTCCCACGGTTGGTTTAGGATGAACAGCACGGGACTGGGCAGGCTGTACAGCTCTTCCTGGTAAAGACTTTCGAGGGAAGACGATGGGGTGGTCATGATTCGCTGATATCAAAAATGGACTTGAGTTCTTTGGCTTCGGAGGGTTTCATTCTGCCGGAAAGAATGAGGCGCAGCTGGCGGCGGCGAAGCGCTCCGTCATATAAAGCGCGCTCCTCGTCGTTTTCGGGTTCCACTTCGGGCACATCTCTCGTTTTTCCCTGGGGATCGAGGGCCACAAAGGTGAAGTAGGCCGCGTTGCTCTCGAACTTGTGGGCGTTGGGAACATCTTCGGCCTCCACGTCGATGCGCACCTCCATGGAGGAGTTGAAGGCCCGCGTCACTTTCGCCTTCAGGGTGACCACATTGCCCAACCGGATGGGGTGTTTGAACGAGATGTTGTCCACCGACGCGGTGACCACCGTACTGTTGGAGTGCTTCTGCGCAGAAATGGCCGACACAATGTCCATCCAGTGCATGAGCCTTCCACCCATCAGGTTGTTCAAGGTATTGGTATCGTTGGGCAAAACAAGCTCCGTCATGCTGACGAAGGACTCACGGGGAAATTTTTTCTTTCGGGACATGGATCAGGATAAGCAATGAAACAAAACCGGACGGAAGCAGTCGTGATGAACAAACTTTGGGGTCTGAACAGGCTTGGCGTGTCTTGAAAATTTCATTTCAAACGTTGCCAACGCACTACTAACCGTTAGTTCGTGCAAAAATCATAAAAAATACTTTGCAATCAAGTGGATCATTTCATTATTTCGGTGCGTCAAAAAAATGCAAGCGACTTTCACCATACCTTTCAGCGGCTCCTTTATCACAAAGGCTGCTCCGGCTTGCCCTTCCATCATCACCATTTCTACCATTACCATCATTACGGGGTGACCCGTACGTGATCCCATACCCCAGCCATGCCGATTAGTGTCCACCTCCAGGAGTTGGATGAACTGGTCACCGTAGTAGTCTAGTTGAAATCATCATCTCAAACCATAATTTTTACATGAAGGTCCTGAAATTCGGTGGCTCATCGGTTGCCACTCCTGCCCGGATACAGTCGGTTATCGAAATCGTAAAACCTCTCCTCACCGGCGATATTGCCGTTGTGTTCTCGGCATTTGGCGGCGTCACCGATGGTCTCATTCAAGTGAGCCATCTCGCCCTGCAAGGCAACCTGGAATACAAAACCAAGCTGGCCGAGTTGGAGAAACGACACCTCGAAGCGGTTCGCGAACTCATCAACATCCAGCGCCAGAGCGGCATCCTCGCCCAGGTCAAGTTTATGATGAACGAGTTGGAGGACGTGCTGCATGGCGTATACCTCGTGAAAGAGCGTACACCGCGCACGTTAGATTACGTGATGAGCTTTGGCGAACGCTTGTCGGCCTACATCATTGCCGAAGCGTTCAAAGACCGCGGCCATGCCGCCGAGTTCCTCGATGCCCGCAAAGTGATCCGCACCGACGGCCACTTCGGCTATGCCAAGGTTGACTTCGTTACGACCAACAAGCTGATCGCTGAATACTTCAAACACCACCAGGACGTCCAGATCATCACCGGCTTTGTGGCCACCTCCGAAAGCGGCGAGACCACGACCCTGGGCCGCAGCGGCTCCGACTACACCGCCGCCATCTTCGCCGGCGCCCTGCACGCCACCGACCTGGAAATATGGACCGACGTCGACGGCATGATGACCGCCGATCCGCGCAAGGTGAAGAAAGCCTTCACCGTGCCGCAGATGAGCTACGAGGAGGCCATGGAGCTTTCGCACTTCGGTGCGAAGGTGATCTTCCCGGCCACCATGCAACCTGCTATGGTGAACAAGATCCCCATCTGGATCAAGAACACCTTCAACCCCACCTTCGAAGGCACCGTGATCCACGCGGAGTCGAAGAATGGTAAAATGATCAAAGGCATCTCATCGATGAACGGTGTGAGCCTGCTCAGTTTGCAAGGAAGCGGACTGTTGGGTGTGGTGGGCGCCTCCATGCGCTTGTTCGCCACACTGGCCCGCGAGAACGTGAACGTGATCCTCATCAGCCAGGCCTCGTCGGAGCACTCGATCTGCTTTGCCGTTGAAAATGAATATGCCCACCGCGCCAAGGCGGCCATCGAAAAAGAATTCCAATACGAGATCCGCAACGAAGAAATCGACGAGATCCCGGTGGAGACCGATCTGTCGATCGTCGCGGTCGTGGGCGATGGCATGAAGCACAGCCCGGGCACCAGCGGGCGTATGTTCAGTGCGTTGGGGAAAAACGGCGTGAACGTGGTGGCCATCGCACAAGGATCGTCCGAGCGAAACATCTCGGCTGTGATCCCGCAGGTGGATGCCGCAAAGGCGCTGAACGCCTTGCACGAAGCGTTCTTCCTGTCCGACCGAAAACTCTTGAATGTATACCTGGTAGGCACCGGGCTGATCGGCAAAGCATTGCTGGCAATGATCAACGAACAATTTGCCAAGCTGGCCAAAGAGAACCGGCTGGAAGTGAACGTGGTCGCTGTGGCCAACAGTCGCAAGATGCTCTTCGAAGAAGACGGCCTCACGCTGACCACCGCCGTTGACCGGCTGGTGAAAGAGGGCGAAGACATGAGCATGCAGGCGTTCTATGACAAGATGCTTTCGCTGAACTTGCCCAACAGCATCTTTGTGGACTGCACGTCGAGCCCGGACGTGACGGCTTTTTATGAAGCCATCCTGTCGGCAAACGTCTCCATCGTGACGCCGAATAAAAAAGCGAATTCCTCTTCAATGGAAGAATACCAGAAGTTGAAGGCGACGGCGTTTCAACGCGGTGCGAAGTTCCTTTACGAAACCAATGTCGGCGCGGGATTACCCGTGATCAACACCATGAACGACTTGCTGTTGAGCGGCGACAAAGTATTGCGCATCGAGGCTGTGTTGAGCGGAACGCTGAATTATATCTTCAGCTCCTTTGAGGAGGGAACAAAATTCAGCGACGTGGTGAAAGAAGCAAAAGCCAAAGGCTATACCGAACCCGATCCGCGCGACGACCTTAACGGCATGGACGTGGCCCGCAAGATCCTCATCCTCTCCCGCGAAACCGGCCTGAGCATGGAACTGGGCGACATCAAAGTGGAAAACCTCGTGCCCGAATCGTGTCAGGGAGATATCTCCATCGACGAGTTCATGAAACGCCTGGAAAAACACGACGCTGAATTTGAGGCGCTGCGCAAGAAAGCAGCCGACAAGAATCAGAAGTTGCGCTACATGGCCGTGCTGGACAACGGTTTGGTGAAGATCCAACTGGGATCCGTAGAAGGCAAGCATCCATTCTACTCCCTGTCGGGCAGCGACAACATCATCCTGCTCACCACCGAGCGCTACCACGACCGCCCCATGGTGATCCGTGGTCCCGGTGCCGGTGCGGAGGTGACGGCGGCAGGAGTTTTTGCGGATGTGATCCGCATTGGTCACTATGCCAAATAGCCTATCGCGATGCCAATCAGAAACAAATTTTAAGACCCCATCGATCAACCCATGAAATCCATAAAAGCATTAGCCCCCGCCACCGTGGCCAACGTATCGTGCGGGTTCGACATTTTCGGTTTTGCCGTTGAAGCGCCCGCCGATGAAGTGATCATCACGCTCACGTCAACACCGGGAGTGGTCATTAAACAGATCACCGGCGATGGGGGAAGACTTCCCCTGCACGCCAGCAGCAACACAGCGGGAGTGGCTGTAGAAGCCTTCCTGGAGTCGATTGGCAGCGAGCAAGGCGCGGAGATCGTGTTGCACAAGAAGTTGCCCCTGGGCAGCGGCATGGGCTCCAGCGCGGCGAGTTCCGCGGCAGCGTTGGTGGCCATCAACCACCTGTACGACAACCCGCTTTCGCGAGAGCAACTGTTGCCTTTTGCCATGGAAGCCGAACGCATCGCCTGTGGCTCGGCCCACGCCGACAACGTGGCGCCTTCATTACTAGGCGGCTTTGTGTTGATCCGTGGCTATGCTCCCCTGGACGTGGCCAAGATCCCCACACCACCCAACCTCTACTGCACGCTGGTACATCCCCACCTGGAATTGAAGACCGAAGACTCACGACGAGTATTGAAAGCCTCCATTCCCATGAAGGATGCCATCACGCAGTGGGGCAACATTGCCGGCCTGGTGGTGGGCCTGATGAAACCCGACTATGGCCTGATCATGCGCTCCCTGCACGACGTGGTGGCCGAGCCGATCCGCTCCGCACTCATCCCAGGCTTTGAGAATATCAAGGCCGAGTCGTTGAGAAACGGCGCGCTGGGTTGCGGCATCTCCGGCTCCGGGCCCACGATCTTTTCGTTGAGCACAGAGTACAGCATCGCCGAACGCGTGGGCAAGGCCTTGCAACAACAATTCGAAGCCATGAAACTGAAGAGCGATGTGTTCGTATCCAAGATCAATGATGCGGGTGCCCGCGTCGTCGCCTAGAAAAGAATAGTATCCCTTCGCGTGGAAACATTCGTAAACATTAAAAAACAGGAATGAAATTTTACAGCACCAATAACCCCTCCCTCAAAGTAGATCTCCGTCAGGCCGTCACACAAGGTCTTGCACCCGACAACGGACTGTACATGCCCGAGCATATTCCCGCGTTGCCAAAAGCTTTTTTTGATGCCCTTCCAGGAATGTCCTTTGAAGATATGGCCTTCACCGTGGCACAAGCCATCATCGGTGACGATATTCCGAAGGAGGAATTGCAACGCATCATAAAACATACCCTGCAGTTTGATGCGCCCGTGGTGAAAGTAGAGGAGGGGGTTTATTCGCTGGAATTGTTTCATGGTCCCACGCTGGCTTTCAAAGACTTTGGCGCGCGGTTTATGTCGCAGTTGCTGGGCTATTTTGCAAAACAGCAACACCAGGAAATTGTGATCCTGGCCGCCACTTCAGGCGACACGGGTAGTGCCGTGGCCAACGGCTTCCTGGGCGTACCTGGAACACGCGTGGTGGTCCTATATCCCTCAGGCAAAGTGAGCGAGATCCAGGAAAAACAATTCACTACCCTGGAACAGAACATCACGGCCCTGGAAGTAGAGGGCACGTTCGACGATTGCCAGCACCTGGTGAAGCAGGCGTTTTTGGATGCCGATCTGAAAAAGAAATTCTTTCTCACCTCGGCCAACTCCATCAATATCGCCCGGCTGATCCCGCAGTCGTTCTATTATTTCTATTCCTTTGCCAAGGTACAGGCTTTGAAAAAACCGGTTGTCTATTCCATCCCCAGCGGAAACTTCGGCAACATCACCGGCGGGTTGCTCGCGCAGCGTATGGGCCTGCCGATACACCGCTTTATCGCCGCCACCAACAGCAACGACGTGGTGCCGGAATATTTGAGGACCCAAACGTTTCGCCCCCGCCCGTCGCAGCAAACCATCAGCAACGCCATGGACGTGGGCAACCCCAGCAACTTTGTGCGTATGCTGGAGTTGTTCGGAAAGAACTTCGAAGCCCTTTCCAAAGACATTCGCGGCTATGCCTTTAGCGACGAAGAAACGCAACAGGCCATGCGGGCAGTCTTCGCGGGCCAGGACTACATCATGGACCCTCACGGCGCGATCGGCTATCTGGGGTTAAAGAAATACGTGCAGGAGACCAAAGAAGACGTGACGGGCATTTTCCTGGAAACAGCACACCCGGCAAAATTCAAGGAAGTCGTGGAGGACACCTTGGGGCGCACCATCGAGATTCCGCCGGCATTGCAGAAGTTCATGCAAGGAAAAAAGAAGACGATTCCGGCAACAAAGGAGTTTGCTGCGTTCAAGGATTTTCTTTTAACGAAGTTTTAGCGAGCGGTTGAGCAATAGGTCCGTTTCAGTCGAAGCGTCCATACGCCACCCAAAGCCCGTAGGGCTTCCCGATCATAACCCCGGGTGTAACCCGGGGTAGACGCAAACATTGAATCAACCCCGTAGGGGTTTCCCTTTTTGGGGAGTTCATCATCAAGTGCGATGAGCGATCCCTTTCTTCATGCGCTTTGGTATTGGAAAAGAGGGACGCCCTAAACAGGTAACCCCGCTGGGGTTAATTCAATGTTTGCGTCTACCCCGGGTTGCACCCGGGGTTATGATGGGAAAGCCCTACGGGCTTGGGGACGTTATTAAAATTTGCGCCGTCCTAAAATAAGTTTACGCTTTTTTTGTTCGTCCTGCTGTAGGTTTACAAGACAGCAGATGGTCTTTTTATTCCATCTCTCAACTACTCCTAACGTTTTCTTTTCAGTCGCTCGACTTCTTATCCTCTATCAGCCTGCCGTGCTGCCCTTTTTTACATCGCTGACCCGTACTCACATCGTTATCGCACGCTTGCTTATTTCTTAACCCATCTTCATTTCTCTTTCCATCCCTGCTCACCGAGCAGTGGAACGAATGCAAAATTGGCGTACTCTTCTTTGATCAGCTTTCCATTTTTTTTGTGAATGCGGAGCATCACTTGCTTTTCGCGATCGCCTACGGGAATGACCAGGATGCCGTCTTCGGCGAGTTGCTCGGTCAAGGCGGTGGGCACAACGGGTGCGCCAGCGGTCACGATGATCTTGTTGAAGGGCGCTTTTTGTGGAAGCCCTTTTGAGCCATCGCCATAAAAGAAATAAGGTTTGTAGCCGAGCGATGGGAGCATCTCGCGGACGGTGTCGTAGAGCTTCCGATTGTATTCGATGGTGTATACTTTGGCTTTCAGTTCCAGCAAAACACAAGCCTGGTAACCCGACCCTGTGCCGATTTCCAGCACCTTGTCGCCGGGCTTGATGTCGAGCTTTTCGGTTTGGAAGGCGACCGTGTAGGGTTGTGAAATGGTCTGGCCTTCGCCGATCGGAAAAGCCTTGTCCTGGTAGGCGTGATCGAGCAGTGCATTCTCAAAAAAAACGTGTCTCGGAACCCGGTTTATGGCCGCCAAAACCGCCTCATCTTTGATACCTTTTTCGGCCAGTTTTTTCACCAGTTTTTGACGCAATCCCCGCTGCCTGTAATTGTCTTCGTACATACTTTCTCAAAAAAAATCAGATTGTGGATGGATTGTGGATAACAATTCAAGCCACTGTAAATCAATAAATTAACTAAAAAAAGACACATTTCCGAAATGAAGAAATGTCATGGTCCTTCAAATTTGGCCCCGCAAAAAAGCCATTTTTTCAGGGTTCACAAAGTTTCAGAAATTCTTTAGGAAAAGTCGAACTTATGCCCTTACTTTAAAGTTCTCTCCACACAGTGAAAAAGCTTTTTGCCATAGCGTTCACATGTGTTTTATCTGCACCATACAGTAGTTGTGTTAACCGCACAAACTACTGTACGGGCAGAATAAAAAATCCCCAAAATCAATACCCGATCAAGATAAAAGGAGCCCAATAATACGGGGACTCAAATTTGCCTGTTTTCAGCAAATCCAACTTCGCCTGTTGCAGGTTTTGGCTGAAGTTTGTGCCCGGGTGTTCCAGCAAAGTCTTGTAAAAATCCTGCATCAGTTCGGCCGTCGATTCATCGGCCACGCTCCAAAACGATACCATGATATTTTTTGCACCCGCATACACGAGTGCCCGCGATAGTCCGATCACACCTTCACCTTTTGAAATTTTTCCAAGCCCGGTCTGGCAGGCTGAGAGCGTCACCAGGTTGGCATTCAATTGCAGGTTGTAGATTTCACCCGTAAACAAATTGCCATCCTCGGTGCCGGTGGCCGAGCGCAGAAAGATCCGCGAAAGTTCCGGGTTGGTTTCGTCCACTATCCCGTGCGTTGCGAAATGCAGGTAGCTGTAACTTTTCAGGGCGTCGGACTTGGCCACTTTTTCATCGGCCTGGTCGCGTGTGTAGACGGCGCTTCTGAAGTTGCGGGCGCCAAACAATTTCGAGATCGCATTCACTTCCGACTCCGTTCCGGGAAGTTCGGCCAGGTGATCCTGCGGATTGAAGGTGACCGGCGCGCATAAAAAGATGGAAGCTTCCGTCGGTGGCTTCATCGCCGCTTTCTGTAAGATCAGCGAAGCCGAAAATTCATACCGCACCGCGTAGCGCTTCAACAGGTAGGGGAGTGTGGCATACGTATCGGTCGTTTTAATTTTCGCAGTCACCAAGGTTTCGAAAGGAATGATGCCTAGCCGTCCCGTGGGAAGTACGACGAGGTCGGTGATGCTGGAGGGAATGTGCGGCGGAATGAGCAGGGAGGACAAAGCTTGTGCTGCGGTCTTATAGGTTTCGATCTCGTTAAAGAACAAACTGTTGCGCAACCCGGTAATGTACTTGTCAAATTCTTTGGGCACCGCATGATCCACAATGCTGAAGTGCTTTTGGGTGACCAGGAAAATGTAGAGGTGGTGATTCTTGTCGTCGGTAAAATAGCTCAGGATTGCCGTGTGGGCGTCCATACGCGATTGCAATTCGGTGATGGAGGGCGACGCGGTGTTGAATTTCAAGTTATAATACTCCGGGAATTTTGTCTCGAGTTGCTTCGTGAACGCCTCGTAGCTTCGGTTCAGATTGAACGCCGTTTCGCGCAGGTAGCGCTCTTCCGATTCGGTCGGCTTCTGGGCCAATTGCTGGGCCGTGAGTGCGATGGCCGACTTCAGGCTTTTCTCTTCTTCCAGCAACGCTTCGGGGATGCCAGCAAACGATTTGGCGTTTACATCCGAGATGGCCTCCAGCAACACGGCCGACTTGCTTTTCTCGGCAAAATAGAACGACAGGGCCTGCCATTTCTTTTTGTGCAAGGCGATCACGCTGGTCTCCTGGGCAATGCGAACCCCGGCAGCATAGATATCATTTGCCACGGCCCCCAGGGCGATTTTGTCGTTTTCGTTCGTGATCTGTTGCCGCAGGCGGTCGATGAGGGAGTCGGCCCGCTGAAGCGTTTTTACGGCCAGCTCCATCTCGACAAGCTTAAGGGTCTTTCCATAGTAGCGCGCCTCCAGGGCCTGGGCTTTGTCGATGAGGGAATACAGTAGCGTGTTGCCGTTGTAGAAATCTTTCAGCGGCGGATTTTGGTTGAGGTCGTTGTTTTCGAAGCCGCGCACGTTGGCCTGCATGGCCTGCTGGTAGTCGGCGAGCGCTTCGTCGAACTTGCCATCGGTTAGTTTCAGGTTGCCCATGGCGTTGAGCACAGAGGCGCGCTCGGGGTGTTTCTTGCCATAGCTGCTCTCGTACATGGCCAGGGCGCGATCGTAGTAGCCTTGCGCTGCTTTGCGGTCGCCCATCTTCAAATAGGTTTCGCCGAGGCTGAACAGCACAAAGGCCTTGGTGGGATGGGGCTGCGGATAGATCTTCTCCCAGGTCTTCAGCGCCGACTCCAGGTTGTTCACGGCGTCGCCATACAATTCCATCTGCCGGTAGACGAAACCCGTGTTCGTGTTGGTGAGGGCGATCTTGGGATGGTCCTTGCCGTGCAACTTCTGGTAAATGGTCAAGGCCTTTTCGTAGTAGGATAGGGCTTTGTCTGGATCGGTAATGCTATAGATCAACCCGAGGTCATTGTAAGAGGCTGCGATCCACTCGTTGTCTTCGCGCAGGTAACTTTGGCGGATGGCCAACGCGCGGGCCAGGTGTTCTTCAGCCTGGGTGTATTTGCCGGTGGTGCGATACAGGTTGCCCAAATGCGATAAAGCGAGGGCAGCGTCTAGACTGTTTTCTTTGTGATCTTTCTCAAAGTCCTGTAACGCATTTTGAAGGGCCTCCAGCGAGAGATCGTTTCGGCCCTGGTACAGGTACAATAAACCATAGTTCGTTTGTGTAATGGCCTGCTGATAGGCCGATGCGGGTTGCGCGGCAAGGAACTTCAATTGTTTTTCCGCTTCCGCGAATTTTCCACCCCGGATCAGCGCTTCCGCCTTCTTGTTTTCCAGGATGGAGCGTTCCTCGGCTGTGCGTGCTGTTTTTAAATTGGCTTCGATCACCGGCAGCGCCTGGTCATAGCGCGAATCAAAGAAAAGCGAATCGATGGTTTTTAGTTTCTGTGCCACGGCAAACGACCCGGTGCCCAGAAAGACACGCAGCAATAGATATTTTCTCATGGCGATCAGAAGCGATAGTAGTAGCCGAACGTAGTCACAAGCTCACGGGTGAGACCGTCTCCCCGGTATTCGCGGTTAACGATCTTATGGGCTACCAACGCCTTGATGCCCGAGCGCACATTGAAACTGTAGCCTACCGTGCCGGTGGCAGACAAGGCCAATCCCATGCCGCCGTCGGGGCGGACGCGTTGGCCGGTGGCATCGGTGAACTCGTCGTGATAGATCCTGTAGATGGGCAGCATGCCCACCGTGAAGTTCAGGCGCGAGAACCGGAAGCTTCGCTCGATGCGGAGCATCACGTCGGTGCCGCGGCGCAGTTCCTTGGCCGGCGAATATTCATGTACGTAGGCCAATTCATCGGGGGAACTGTCGGGGTTCCAGTTGGACCAGAGGAACTGGTTGCCATTGCGGTTGAACGGGATCTGAACCCCCGTGGCAAAGAGCCATTTCCGGCTGATGAGGGAAATGCCCGCGATGAAATCGTAGGTGCCCAAACTGGTTTGGTAGTACATGGGCAGGGGATTGCCTTCTTCATCGTGCTTGTTGGAGTTGTTTGTGGGGAGCTTGCCTCCAACGGAAAAGTTGATGTCATACTTTTCGGAAGAGAAGATATTGCGCGTCAGGCAAAGCGAAATGTCGCCCATGCCCTGCGTGGTGGCCAGCCGGCCTTTCACGGCCTGGTAGGGAAGCTTCACCTGGAAGGAGGTCTTGGTGTTGAGGCTAAAATTGAGATCGGCCGTGGCCACATACACGATCGGCGTGAGTGTGGTGGTGCCCCGGTAGAAGCTGATCTCCATGGAACGCAGCTTCAACGCGATCTTTTTGCTGTAGGGTTGATCGGGCTTCATGGCCCCCATGGTGCAAAAGCCCGCATCGCTACAGCCTTGCGACCATGCGCTGGATAGAAAAAAGAAAACAAAGAGGGGGGTCAGCGATCGGGTAAACAGCCTGGACATGAGACAAGAATTACGACACAACGAAGGTAGACTAAAAAAAAGAAAACCCGGCATGTGCGACACACCGGGTTTTCTTTGTCTGGCGACAGAAATATGGTTACATGCCCAGCGACTGGTTTTCGATCGAGGAAAGCTCCAACACTTTCTCGTATTCGGCGGCCGAAAGATCGTTGTAGAAGTAGTGAACCGGATCCACCTGGGTGCCCTTGATGAACACTTCGTAATGCAAGTGCGGCGCCGTGGAGAGGCCGGTGTTGCCCACAAAACCGATGAGGTCGCCGCGCTTTACGCTTTGGCCCAGGTGCACTTTGAAATCGTGCATGTGCGCATACCGTGTCCGGTAGCCAAAGCCGTGGTCGATTTCCACCATCTTGCCATAGCCGCTAAATTTCACTTCGGCCACGGCCACGGTGCCATCGGCAGTCGCATAAATGGGCGTACCGATCGAGGCGGCAAAGTCGATACCGGTGTGCATTTTCTTTACTTTGTAGATGGGGTGCGTACGCCATCCGAAACCGGAAGCGATCGCGACGAGTTGCTTGTTCGAAATGGGCTGGATGGCGGGGATGGCGGCGTACAGTTTTTCCTTCTTCTCGGCCAGCAACACCACTTCATCCTGTGACTTGGATTCGATATAGATCTTGCGGCGGAGCTGGTCCACTTTCTCGTTCAGGCTGAGGACGATCTCTTTGCGCGAAAAGTCTTTTTCCTTCAAGTCGGCATAACGATCCACGCCCCCGACGCCGGCATGGCGGATGGATTTTTCGATGGGCTCGGCGCCCAACACCACGCGGTAGATGTTATCGTCGCGGTGCTCCACGTTCTCGAGAATGGAGCTAAGCGACTCTACTTCCTTGGTCATTTTGTCGTAGTAGAATTCGAGCTCCTTCACTTCGTTCTGGAGGATGAGTTCTTTGGGGGATTCGAAGTAGTTGCTGTAGAGAATGAGCAGACCTACGGCCATGGCAACGGTGAGGGAGAGAAGTCCCAGGGCATTTAAAACAACATCGCTGGTGCGGGTCTTCACCCGCTCATATTTACACGTTTCCGTGTCGTAGTAGTATTTGATGCGTGCCATAAAGTCGTAATTTAATTACTGGGGTCTAAATACCCTAATTATCTGATCATTACACTCGATGAATGGTCCCTCCAGCAGGTCGATGCAATACGGTATCGCCGGAAAGACGGCCTCCAGGCATTGCCGGATGGCTTTTGGCTTCCCTGGCAAATTTACAATTAAAGTTCGGTTCCTGATGCCGGCGGTCTGGCGCGAAAGAATAGCCGTTGGCACGTATGTAAGACTTTTTGCTCGCATCAGCTCCCCAAATCCAGGCATAAGCTTGTTGCAGACCGCTTCCGTGGCCTCGGGCGTCATGTCGCGAAGGGCTGGCCCGGTTCCACCGGATGTAATAATGAGACAGCATCCTTTCACATCGGCCATGTCGATGAGGGTTTGCTCGATAAGATCCTGTTCGTCAGGCACAACGGCGTATTCCTTTTCCCAGGGACTGGTCAGGTATTCGGTGAGCGTTTCCACGATGGCTTTGCCGGGGATGTCTTCATAGATACCTTGGCTGGCACGGTCCGAGACGTTGATGATGCCGATGCGGGCGATGGGGTTGTTATTCATGGGAGGGTAAAATACAGAAAAAAATAGCACAGTCCCCGAGGCGGGAGACTGTGCTATGGCGTGACACGCCTTAGAGAAGTTTCTATTCAGATTTATACAGGATATTTTCGGAGCGGCCTTTTTTGAAGACCTGGCGTCCTTTGTTCACGCCTTTGCGGATTTCTTTTTGGGCTTCTTCGGGGAGGGTGAGGATGTGTTGGCATTCCTCGCTGCAGCATTGGTTGTATTTTTCTGCGCAGGCTTTGCATTGGATGAAGAGGAGGTGGCAGCCGTCGTTTTTGCAGTTGACGTGGTCGTCGCAGGGCTGGCCGCACTGGTGGCAGACGGCGATGATGTCGTTGGTGATGCGTTCGCCGAGGCGCTCGTCGAAGACGAAGTTCTTGCCTATGAATTTGTTTTCGATGCCTTGCTGTTTCACCTGGCGGGCGTATTCGATGATGCCGCCGTTGAGCTGGAAAATATTCTTGAATCCCTGGTGTTTCATCCAGGCGCTGGCCTTCTCGCAGCGGATGCCGCCGGTGCAATACATGAGCAGGTTTTTGTCCTTCTGCTCTTTCATAAGGTCTTCCACCAGTTGCAATTCTTCGCGAAACGTGTCGACGTCGGGGAGGATGGCGTTTTTGAAATGGCCTACTTCACTTTCGTAGTGGTTGCGCATGTCGACGATGATCGTGTTGGGGTCTTCGGCCAGTGCGTTGAACTCTTTGGCATTGACGTGGACGCCGGTCTTGGAGGCGTCGAAGGTGCTGTCGTCGAGGCCGTCGGCTACGATCTTTTTGCGGACCAGAATCTTGAGTTTGAAGAACGACTTGCCGTCATCCTGTACGGCGATGTTGAGGCGGATGTTGTTCAGGAACGGGATGCTGTAGAGATAGGCGCGGAACGTTTCTGTTTTTTCTTCGGGAACGCTGATCTGGGCATTGATGCCTTCGGTGGCCACGTAGATCCTGCCGAGCACTTCCATGGCTTCCAGGCCCAGGTAGAGCTGGTCGCGAAAGACGGCGGGGTCGGTGATGTGGTGGTACTTATAGAAAGAAATAGTGACCCGTTTTTGGGTCTCGGCGCGCATTTTCTCCTTGAGGACGCGGCCGTTTACGCGGTTATACAATGCCATGATGCGATTAATTGCAGGTTAATCGGCGGCAAAGGTAACGCTTCTCCCGCAAAGCGGAAAACGCGGTTTTACTCGGTGGTTTTGGGTTTGAGCTGTCCGCGGATCAATTGGTTGTATTCCACGCAAGTGAGCAACCCGTGGTCATCGCAATAGGCACACGTTTTATAGGTGTTGCCAAAGGCAGCTTTTTTCACCACCACGTGTTCGCCCTTGCAAACGGGGCAAATGACTTTCCCCCCGGGCCCACAATCGATGTCATAGTTCGTGGACAGAATGTTGCCCACTACTTTCGGGTCTTGTGTTTTTTGTTTGACATACTCGGCTTCCGCCTTTTTCTGCCATTGCACGGCTTCCTGGGAATACTGGCCGTTGGTGCCTTTCAGTTGGATGTATTTGTTCAGCCAGTCGATGCTCTGTTTGTACTTGCCGAGGAAGAATGAATTCTTTCCAAAGAAGAAGGTGAGGTCGGAGGGTACGCTCTTGATGTGGTCGAGCACGTACTGAAATTTGACGTCGGCCGCCACGTAGTCGCCGTCGTCCATGAAATACACGCCGCTGTCGAGTTCGCGCAGGAGCTGGGTCTTTTTTAGTTGCTCTTGCTGCATCAGGTATTCGTCCACTTTGCTCTGTGCGAAACTGGTCTGGTAAGCGAGGGCGGTTAGAAGGAGTAGGAGTAGGTAACGCATCAGGTAAATCTTTCTTTTGGCAAATCGAGCCACTCCAATGCGGCCCGGTAAAAAATGTCTTCGGTTATTCCGGGGTCAAGTTTCATTTCTTCTATGAACTTTCCAATTTCCAGGTCACCTAAAGGGAAAGGATAGTCCGAGCCTAGGGTGATCCGTTTGGAGCCTTGCAGTTTCAGCACATATTCGAGCATGAGCGGGTCGTGCGTCACGCTGTCGACCCAGAATTTGCCCAGGTAGTTTTTCGGGGGGACGTTGTTGTCGATGGCCACCAGGTCGGGACGGCAATCGAAGCCATGTTGGATCCGTCCCAGGGTCGACAAAAACGAGCCGCCGGCGTGTGCAAAATTAACGCGCAGCTTTGGGAGTCTTTCAAAAATTCCGCCAAAGATCATCGAGCAAATGGCCCGCGAGGTTTCGGCGGGCATGCCCACCAGCCAGGGCAGCCAATAGCGCTGGATGTTCTTTTCGCCCATGATGTTCCAGGGGTGGATCAGCAAGGCCATACCGAGTTTTTCGCAGGCTTCGAAGATGGGAAAGAAACGTTCTTCATTCAGGTTGAGGTCGTTAATGTTGGATCCGATCTGCACGCCGCTCAAGCCGATGCCTTTGCTGCGCTCCAGTTCCTGGATGGCCAGTTCGGTGTCCTGCATGGGGATGGTGGCCAAGCCCAAATAGTTTTTGGGATGCTTCACTATTAATTCGGCCAGGTGGTCGTTCAGGAAGCGGGAGATCTCCAGGCCGTCGAATGGCTTGGCCCAATAGGAGAACATGACCGGGATGGTGCAGACCACCTGCACCTGGGTGTGAAACTTCTCATACTCGCGGATGCGCAGTTCGGGGTTCCAGGCGTTCTCCTTAATTTCCCTGAAAAATTGGTTGCCCCGCATCATTTTGGCAAAGCCGCGTTTGTGGTGCTGCACGTAGATGAAATCGCCGTAGCCAAACTTGTCACTCCAGTTCGGTAGTTTCTTCGGAAGGATGTGCGTGTGACTGTCGATCTTCAGCATGGAAAGGTTAATGAATTTCGAAATATCGAAGAATTTTGACTGTAGTCAAATGGGAAAGAATGCGCGTCGCGATCCGGCGGACCTGGGTTGAACTGGGTTGGTCGAGAAGATTATGCGGGGTTGGACTTGGTTGGATGCTCCCGTACTGGGATGAAACCTCTGCTCAAAGGGTGCCTTCTTTCTCGAATTGGGTTTTTTAGCGAAGGCGGGTGTGCCGTTCTTTCCTCCCTTAAAAAAGTCCTGGCCACTCAAAAAACCTCACCAGCACAGGCAAGGAGGCATATTTCTTTTGGTTAAAGATTACTTTTTGATTTGATAATGGGCCGTGGTCTTTTCGCTGGCATCAATTTTCGTTATCGCATAAGCATACGAATAAGAACCCCTATTCCATGAACCCACTCCTGATTGTCTTTTGCGCGATGCTTACCTACGGTGTATTCATCGTTATCGCTTACAAACTAAGCAAGATCCTTTTTCCAAAACCGAAAGGTGATGAGAATCCCTTCGAACGCTCCAACTCCCGGTAAGTCGGCGCGTACGGACCGGCACTCCGCGAATTGACGTGCCGGATAAAAGAAATTGACCAAGCCTCGTTTTCATCGGCGGGGCTTTTTTGTTTGCGGATGTGTGTAAGGTTTTGAGCAATTCTGAAAGATAAATCAACAATCTGTGGAAATTTTTCCCGCGCGTCACCTCCTGTAATTTTTCTTTGATCGTCTGTAAGCTATTGTGTGTAAGTAATTTATAAAAACGTAGGCCGCCTTGGCATCATTATTTGTATTCTCCTCCGCAAGAAAGTATTGAACAAACGCATTATTGCTATGAAACTGATAGATCAAAACGGAATCACCCTCAATACCACCATGAAAGTAGTGGGCGCGTTCCTGTTGGGAACAGCCATTGGCACAGCCACCGGCTTGCTGGTTGCCCCCAGCAGCGGAAGCGCTACCCGTAAACAGTTGAAGAAGAAAACAAAGAAATACAGCCAGGAAGCTCTCGACATGGCCACCGACTACCTGGACAGCCTGCGTAAAGGCTATAATAAAAAAATAGAGCGCTATGCCGGCAACGGCAAGACGGCCATCGATTCTTTAAAGGAAAACATCAAGCTCTAAAATTCTTACGCTCCCAATCTGCACCCTCTTATGAAGCGACTGTTGAAGAATGCTTTTCAGCCCTCCCTGTCCAGCGCGATAGCCGCACAGCCGGCCACGCAGGTCAGTGTCAATGCAAAAAAGGATGAAGAACTCGTACGTCGTGTCGGGAAGAGCCGGCAAGAGATCATTGATCTGATGAAGATACTTCGAACCTTTTAATGATTGGAGACTATGAAAACATTACTCAGAATTGCTGCCGGTCTGTTATTGACCTATGCGTTGCTTACCCTCGCCTAAGTGGTGTTGGACCTGCAAGACCTGTAAAACGATTTTAAATACTCTCTCTTGTAAAAGAAACTCGGAGGGAACGTGGGAAAGGTATACGAAAATATCTTTCAAGCATGTGAAGAAGCGCGGTGCGCAAGGTAGAGCAATCTGCTTTCAAGCACCCAACAAAAATTTTCCCTTCGGTTACGAGCCGTCATCTCCGCCTTGATGACGGCTCTTTTTTGTTGTGTTTTTCTTAAGTGTTGTGATTCGAAATGGGGATGCTGTTGATGGGGGACGTAATGACTTGGTGTGGTTTTGTGGTTTGGGTCCGAAATACTTGTTGGTGGGGACACCAA
>CBIHQM010000051.1:0-22676 GCA_966211885.1 uncultured Chryseolinea sp. | reverse complement strand
CAGGCGCAGGACCGCCAGTAAACGGAATTTCATATTCGGTGTTTGATCACCCGGTCTAAACTGTATTTTGAAGGCGACCCGGACCGCCAACGCCACATCCTCACGTGGATCGACCAGGCATTAAAAGAAGCAACAGCACTACGTCAACAAAGAAACATAGCGCTTTTGCACATGTCGGCCGGCTTGCTGCAAAATGAGGCCAACCATTTCTACGACTCCACGCTTTACCACTACGAGTTCGCCCAAAAGATCCTGACCACGCTGTACGGAGAATGGAACGACCTCGTGGCCGCATGCTATCATGGGCGCGCGGACATGTATAAGTACTACTTATTCGATTACGAAAAAGCCGAGGAGCTCTACGAAAAATCGCTGCAGATCCGGGAACACATCCACTGGAAAAAGGAGGCCACCTTTGCCCAGCTTTATTATAACCTGGCCACCACCAACCGTTCGCAGCAGGACTATGAAAAGGCCATCGCCTACGGCATCAAAACGATCGAAATGGTGAAGCGGATAAACAACCCCGTGTTCCTGGAACGATGCTACGACATCGTTGCCAACATTTACCGCGACATGGGCGAGACCAAACAAGCGCGCGTCTATTATCAGCAAGCCATCAGCCTGAACCCGAAAAATCGTAACAGCCCCCAGCAGCAGACTTGGCAGCTGGCTTGGCATTATCAGGGACTGGCGAAGTCGTTTGACGAAGACTCCCTGTTCGATGAGGCCATCATTAACTTTTCCAGGGCGGTGGATATCTACCGGAAAAGTAAGAACGACAATATCTTGTTGTATACAGAATGCCTCTTCAATATGGCCCTCGCCTACCTGCACCGTGGCGACAATTCCCGCGCCCTGGATACGTACCGGGAACTCATCCGCACAGTGAAGCGCATGAACATGGCGAAGGAAAGGATCATGGCCGACACCTACGTTGGGTTGGGGGACTATTTCAGGGTAAACCACAACATCGACTCTTCCATTTTCTATTATCAGAAAGCCCTCACGGTTTCCGTACCCGGCTTCACCACCATGCAATATGACGCCAACCCAACCTTGGAACAGGTGGGCCTGCACTATTTTACCTATCGCGAGCTGAGTAAGAAAGCGGAGGCGTTGACCATCCTGTACGAAACAAAAAAGGATGCGCGCTATTTGCGCCAGGCGCTCGCGTGTCTTATGCTGTCCGAAAAATTAATGACGCAGGGACGCAATGCGCTCGACATCGAAGAGTCGAAATGGAAATTCCTCGACTCCAATTTCCGTTTCTACGACCAGATCGTGTCCACCCTTCACACGATGATGACCCTGCAACCCAACGACTCGTTGCTGGACCTTGCCTTCCACTATTTCGAACGCAGCAAATCCTACACGCTGAACAGCGCCCTGGGCAAAGCCGAACGCGACCGCAAGATCAACGTGAACGACGCCGCCTTCCAAAAATACAATGCGCTCACCCGCGCCTTGTTCACGGCCCAGGACAAGTTGAGCCGCGAAAAGGACAAGGATCACCCCGATGAAAAGAACATCGACGCCATGCGCCAGGAGGTGGTGAGTCTCGACCGCCACATACAGGCCATCAAGCCCCAACTGGAAGAAAAATATCCCGGCTATTTCAAAGTGACCGGCGAGCCACCCGTCCCTTCCATTCAACAGATGAAGGGCTTCCTGGAAAAAGAGAACGACGTCATCATCGAATATTTTTGGGGCAACCAGTGGGTCTACGGCCTCGCGCTCTATAAAGACCACGCCTCCTTCAAACGACTGGGCCGTGTCGACAACCTGCAGACGCACGTCCAAAACCTGCTGCAACATTTTGCCGACGAGCATTCCAGCATCAGCCAGGAAGTGTTCACAAATTTTTCGGTGAATGCTTATGCCTTGCACCAACGCCTGGTGGCGCCCTTTGGAAAAATGCTCCAGCCCAACCAGCGGCTGCAGATCATTCCCGACGGTCTCATCAGCCAGATCCCGTTTGAAGTGCTGCTCACCGAACCATCCCAACCCAGCCCGGTCAACTCCCGCGCGGCACATTACCTCATCCGCAACCACCGGGTGGGCTATGCGTACTCCTCTTCAACCCTGTTGAACAAAACCAAACGCCACACCCCCAACCCTGCCATCCTGGCCATGGGCTTTACGGGCGGCAAGCGCCTCCGGGCGGCAACGGAGCCGCTAACAGAGATCGAGGGCGCCGAGAAAGAACTGGAAGCATTGGAGCGGCGTTTCAGCACGGGAAAATTTTTGTCGGGCCCCGAAGTGACCGAGGCGAACTTCAAGACGCTGGCGCCCGCCTATGACATCATTCACCTCGCCATTCACGGAAAGGGCGACGCAGAACAAAACTATTCGTCCAGTTTATTTTTCCGAACGAAATCCGATTCGCTGGAAGATGGCGAGCTGCATGCTTATGAATTGTATGGACTAAAGCTGAAAGCAAATCTGGCTGTGCTCAGTTCCTGTGAATCGGGGTTGGGAAGGGCCTACAAGGGCGAGGGCATGATCAGCATGGCCAGCGCATTTGTGTTCTCCGGGTGCCAGAACATTTTGATGAGCTTGTGGAAGGTGAACGACCAGGCGGCTGTTTCGCTGATGGATAATTTTTACGGCGGGCTGCTGGCGGGAGAACGCATCGATGAGGCCCTGGCCCAAGCCAAGCTGGACTACGTGGATCATGCCGATGAAATTACGGCCGATCCCAAAATATGGGCGCCGCTCGTGGCTTATGGAAACCTGGAACCGGTCTTTCAAAAAGACAGGAGCAGGACCCTGTTCGCCGTGCTGGGCGCATTCATGGTCCTGCTCGTGGGGTACGCTGCGTTCCGGAAATTCAGGTCGCGTTATTAGAGTGCTTGTTTTACTTTCGGGGGCGGCGCGTCGCCGTTCAGGGAAGTGGCGTAGCTGATATTGAAGACGGCCGGACTGTTCTGTTTGAACGATACTTTGGTGATGGTGCGGGCATCTTTCTTCTTTACTTTCTCCAGCCGGTCGATAAAGCTGATCATATACTGAAAGAAAGCTTTCAATTCTTTCGGCTTCAATATTGCCTCGCCTTTGTCGAAGATCCGTCCATAGGGATTGAGATCCAGTTCGATCTCCAGGCATTCGTCGTAGATCATGGGCTTGTCGCTCTTGGCGTGTGCCGCGGTGGCCTTGTGATACAATACAGCCCCGGGATTTTCTTTTTTGGCTTTTCTGAGGGCCTCGTTGCTTTTCTTGTGTGCATTCACCTTCAGATTGAACTCGATGAAGTTCTTGGCATGCGAGATGTCTTGTTTTGTGAGAGTCATGATACAGAAATAGTTAAAAGTGGGCTATAGGTTTACTTTACTTTCTCCAATAATTCCCGGGCTTTCGACGCATACGAAATATCAGTCTCTCCTAATTCCCTTAATATTTTCCGTGCTTGCTCCATGTCGCCGGTTTTCAGGTAGCACAGGCTCAGGTACCACTTGGCCTGAAGGTCCAGCGAGTCGAATTTATCGTTTAAGGTAATAAAATTCTGTTTAGCTTCCTCCACCCGGCCCACCATTAAATTGGCATTGCCCAACAACATCAACACGCCGGGGTCGGGATGCTCTTTATATAAGGCGCCCAGTTCGTCGGCGGCCTTGCTGTAGTTCCCTTGCTCATAGTCCTGGAAGGCCTCTGAATGCCGGGGTGTGGTTTGTTCGCCGCGCACCGTCGGGTCGAACACGTTGGGGTAGGGGGTGAAGTAACTCTGAAAGAGTTGCTCGGGGTCGTTGGGCCGCAACAGCATGATGGCAAGGGTAACGAGCACGCCCGTGATGGCGGCGGCCGACAGGTAATACCATTTTCGCGACGTGGTGGCTATGGGCTCGCGCTCCATGGCTGCCTCTAACGATTGCAGGTAGCCCAGGTTGTTTTTCAGACCGTCGTGTCGAATGGCCATGATCAGGAGTTTCTCCCGTTCATACAAAGCCTTAAACGGTTCGTCGTCTTTGACGCGCTGCATCAGTTGCTCGCGCTCGGTCGCGTTCATTTCTTCATCGAAGAACTTTTCGAGCAACAAGATGTCGTTTTCATTGGTATCCATGCGGAACAACGTTTTGAGGTTTTGTCATTTCTATATCAAAGATCTTGCGCAGCCGTGCCATGCATTTGCACTTCTGATTTTTGGCCGTTTCCGGGTTCTTGTATTGCATGGCCGTGGCGATCTCGGTGATGGTTTTCTTTTCGTAGTAGAACATCTCCACCAGTTTCTGGCAAGGCTGGCCCAGTTTCTCCAGCGCGGTCTTGGCCAGTTCGAAGAAAGACTCGTCCGTGCCCTGGGATGTATCGTCGATGAGATATTCCTTCAGCCATTTTTCCTGGTTGATGGGGGTGTATCGTTTTTCCTTGCGCATATTTTCGAGGGCTATGTTTTTACCGATCCCGAACAAGTAGGTCTTCACACTGCTGACCAGGTGCTCCAGCTTCCCCTGCTTGATGTTGTCATGAAAGATGAGAATGGTGAGTTGATAGATGTCCTTACAGTCATCTGATGAACAACGGTATTCCTTGCCGATCCATTGAAGGAATTCCTGCCGGTATTCCTCATAGATCCATGCCAGCTCGGCTTGACCCCCGGACCGTATTTTTTCTATGATTTCACTTTGCATCATCTTTAGCGCACTTAATGTGGAGCAAACGGTTTTGTAACCCAGGTTAATGTATTTTTTTCACTCCATGGCTCAAAAGAACTAAAATTTGAAACAATTAATATAGCAATTTTCAAGGAATGTGATTGAATTGCAAAAGTTTAGGAGGGGTTGCTGAGAAATAAGGCGACCGCTCTATAAGAGACCACCCAAGGCCAACCCGGCAACCGCCGGGCAAACCAGAGACCGCCGCTTTTCTCCCGCGGGACCACGCGACCAGAAAAGACGCCGGTCGCACCAAAAGACGGTGCAGGATTGTTTCAGGGGCGATTTTGAGACGCGTTTGGAAAAAAAATAAAAAAAATCTGAACGCATGGGTTACATCCGGGGTGGTTTATCATGAAGAGGCAAAACACCTAACCATTTAATGTTATGAGCTCCCTCACCATGAAAGAAAAAGAAGTTTTGGCCCTCATCTCTGCCGGACTTACGACGAAAGAAATTGCAGCGCACCTGAGCATCAGCCACCACACGGTGGAAACCCATCGCAAGAACCTGCTGAGAAAAAGCGAAGCCAAAAATTCAGCGCAGTTGATACAGAAGGCTTATGCGCAACAAATGATTACTGTCTAGAAAAAGAACTGGTTTAAATGGCTTTAATCCGGAAAACTTTAATCTGACCGTTGACTGAAGAATCTTAACGTTTACTGCTAAGAAATCCGTTGTGTGCTAGTTCTCCCTAAAAAAAAACCTCATGTTGGGCTCTGCGGGCTTGAGATAATCAAGCCCGCTTTTTTTGTAAATAATTATACCGATCGGTATAATTACTAAAAATCACGTATCTTTACCGCAGTTTTCACAGCGAAGGGCCGACCGCCCCCTTCCCGGCAGGGTGGGGAGGCGCCGTAGGCCTGCTATATTTTTTTTGCGCCGGAAAAAGCGCCATTGTAGTTTCGCGGGGCATTTGGTGGGAGCCGCCATGCCCTAACTAAAAAAGTAGACTTGTAACAAAATGAAGAACATGCAACCACGAAGAGTAGTCGTTACCGGGCTGGGCGCCCTGGCACCCCTGGGTAATTCCATTCCGGAGTTCTGGAACAATCTGATCGCCGGCAAAAGCGGAGCGACCCTCATCACCCGGTTCGACACATCGAAGTTCAAGACGAAGTTTGCCTGCGAGATCAAAGGCTATGATCCCAAAGATCACTTCGAGAAGACCGAAATACGCAAGATGGACCCCTTCACCCAATACGCGCTGGTGTCTAGTGCCGAAGCGCTGAAAGACTCTGGTCTCGATCTCGACAAAGTGGACAAAACCAGGGTGGGCGTTATATGGGGGTCCGGCAACGGTGGCTTCTACACCTTTCAGCAGGAAATGATCGAATATGGCCGCGGCGACGGCACCCCGCGCATCAACCCCTACTTCATCCCCAAAGTGATCGTGGACATCGCCTCGGGATGGATCTCCATCAAGTATGGTTTTATGGGGCCCAACTTCAGCACCGTGTCGGCTTGCGCCACCTCCACCACGGCCATCATCGATGCCATGAATTATATCCGCTGGAACAAAGCCGACATCTTCGTAACCGGCGGCTCGGAAGCGGCCATAAACGAAGCCGGCATCGGCGGTTTCGGTGCCATGAAAGCGCTCTCCACACGCAACGACGATCCCCAGACTGCGTCACGCCCCTTCGATGTAGGGCGCGATGGATTTGTGATGGGCGAAGGCGCCGGCGCGTTGATCCTGGAGGAATACGAACACGCCAAACGTCGGGGCGCGAGAATATATGCCGAGGTAGCCGGCGGCGGCATGTCGGGCGATGCCTATCACTTGACGGCCACCCATCCCGAAGGCGCCGGTGCACTACTGGGTATGAAGTGGGCCCTGGAAGATGCCGACCTCAAACCCGAAGACGTAGACTACCTCAATCCCCACGCTACCTCCACACCAGTCGGTGACGAAAGCGAGATGAGAGCGGTGAAAAAATTCTTTGGCGACCACGCCTCCAAAATGCACATCAGCGCCACCAAGTCGGCCACCGGCCACCTCCTGGGCGGCGCAGGCGCGATAGAATCTATTATTGCCATCAAGGCCGTCCACGAGGGGGTGATTCCCCCAACGATCAACACCGAACACCTGGATCCGGATCTGCCGCAGGGTTTGAACATCGTGCTGAAAGAAAAAGTAGTGAAGCCGGTGAATGTGGCGATGAGCAATACATTTGGTTTTGGCGGACACAACGCTACGGCTGTCTTCAGAAAAATTTCCTAAGAGTAATAAGTAATTTCGCTGGAATAATCCGCCAGCGGTGAGCTGCATTTTTCGACGTTGTTAAGTCGTGAAGATGCAGCTACATTTTTTTAATTCTGGCTCCTGGATTCAGGCTCCTGCGCTACTTATTTCGCAGGCTATTCATGACCTTGTTCGCAAACACAAAATCATCAAGCTCCTTCACACCCGAGTGTGTGATGTCTTTGTTGGTGCCCTCCCACAGCTTGTGGCCTTTGTAGAGAAACATGATCTTCTCTCCAATACCCATCACCGAGTTCATGTCGTGTGTCACCACGATGGTGGTGATGTCAAGGTCCTCCGACAGGTCCTGGATAAGTTCGTCGATCAGAATAGAAGTTTGCGGGTCGAGACCGGAGTTGGGTTCGTCACAAAACAGGTAGTTGGGAGTGTTCACAATAGCGCGGGCAATGCCGACACGTTTTTTCATCCCGCCGCTGATTTCGGAAGGCATTTTGGTGTTCACGTTTTCGAGGCCCACGCGCTGGAGGCAAAAGTTCACGCGGTCCAGCTTTTCGTTCAGGGGCATCTTGGTGAGTACGTCCAGGGGAAACATCACGTTTTGTTCGACATTCTTGGAATCGAACAGGGCGCCACCCTGGAAGAGCATGCCCATCTCGCGACGGATCTCCACTCTTTCTTCCGAGTCGCTGCCATAGAAGTCGCGGCCGTCATAGAACACCTGGCCATAGTCGGGGCGTGCCAATCCCACGATGCATTTGAGCAACACGCTTTTGCCGGTGCCGCTGGCGCCGATGATGAGGTTGGGCTTCCCTTTTTCAAAGCTGCCGCTGATCTCGTTGAGGATCACCCGTTCGCCAAACGACTTGGTTATGCTTTGGATCTTTATCATTTTGCGAGGAGGAGTTGGGCCAATAAATAATCTGCGATGAGTACGGCGATCACACTGCTGGTCACGGCCTGGGTACTGGAAACACCAACCTCCAGGGCGCCACCTTGTGTGTTGTATCCTTTGTAGCTGGAAATGGACGCAACGAGGAAAGCAAACACCACCGACTTAATGAGTGCGAACACGACGGTGAATTCGTTGTAGCTGGAACGCAAGCCATACACAAAATCATTTGGCGAGATGATGCCCGTGAGGGTACCCACAAGGTAACCGCCAAAAAGCGCGCATACACCTGCCGTGATCACTAACAAGGGATACATCAGGATGGACGCAATGATCTTGGGGAGCACCAGGTAGGAGATGGAATTTATACCCATCACTTCCAGGGCGTCGATCTGTTCGGTGATGCGCATGGTGCCCAGACCGCTGGCGATGCTGGAGCCGACCTTACCGGCATAGATCACCGCCATAATGGTGGGGGCCAGTTCGAGGATGACCATTTCGCGCACGACCTGCGAAATAACGTAGTCGGGAATGAAGCTGCTCACCATGTTGTAGGCCGTTTGCACGGTGGTCACCGCGCCGATGAAGGTGGACACCAAGGCTACCAGGAAGACGGTGCCAATGCCCATGTTCATGCACTCTTCCAGCACGAGCTTGTAATACGTTTTGAATGATTCACGGTTAACAAACAAGTTGCCGAGAAACATGAAATACTTTCCAATCTCTTTGATCATAGATGCAATAAACGAAGGCAATCACTACCTTGCGAAAGATACCCAAAAATCTAACATTTAACATTCATGAACAAACTCATCGTAGTGACCGGTGGCACGCGGGGTATCGGACGGGCGGTGATCGAAAAGTTTGCCGGCCAGGGTTTTGATGTCGCCACTTGTGCCCGCCAGAAGCCCGCCCTGGGTCAATTGCAGGACGAAGTAGAAAAGAAATTCGGCGTGAAGGTCTACACGCAGGTTGCCGACCTTTCGGTCAAAACCCAGGTGAAGGCTTTCTGTGTGTGGGTCACCACCCTGCAACGCTCTGTCGACGTGCTGGTCAATAACGCCGGGTTCTTCATCCCAGGCCAGTTGCTTTCCGAAGCCGACGACACGCTGGAACAAATGATCAACGGCAATCTCTACAGTGCCTATCACGCCACCCGCGGCCTTGTGCCGCTCATCCCGCGTCACGCAGCAGCCCATATTTTTAACCTGTGTTCGATCGCCAGTTTTATGGCCTATCCCAACGGCGGTTCCTATGCCATCTCCAAGTTTGCGTTGCTGGGATTTTCAAAATGCCTGCGCGAAGAGTTGAAGACGGAAGGCATCCGCGTCACCGCCGTCATGCCCGGCGCCACGCGCACCGAAAGTTGGGACGGCACCGCGCTCCCCGACGAACGCTTTATGCGCGCCGAAGACGTTGCCGATGCGATCTATGGAGCCTATGCACTCTCGGGAAGAAGCGTGGTGGAGGAAATCATCGTGCGTCCGCAGCTGGGCGACCTTTGACTCCGTCGCCCTTGTTGGTGTTCTTCACCAACAAGATCAGCCGTCGCCCTTGTTGGTGTTCTTCACCAACAAGATCAGCTTCCATCGCTCGTCTCGAAACCAGCATCCTTCTCACCCCACACAAAAAGCATCCCTGTAATAAGTACCTGTCTCATGCGATCTATTTCCACACCGATCGCATTTTCCAAAGCCTTATGTCCACCGCGGCATCACCCCCTTCACTCCAGGTTTTCAAAACATAGTCACCCGTAGGAAAGATCTGGTCGGTAATGACCTGCTCACCGTCGTTGACATACACCTCGACGATGGAATGATCGACATAAATCTGAAGTTTCAGCTTGCCGTCTTTGAGTGATACAGGAGCACGTTCGATGCTGGGAAAACCGGGATCGAAAACAGTACCCGAGTGGGTGCGGTCCACGAATACCTCGCCTTTGGTTTTATCATAGCCTATGCGGGTCTCTTCGTTCGGTCCCGTGTGAAGCGTCAACCCAAAACCGGTAGCGGAGCCGCCGTTGAAGGTGTAGTCGATCACGCTGGCTTTGTCAAGAGTAGTCTCTCTTGCAGGATCAAACGCAATGCTGTCACCCCGGAGGTTCACTAATTCGCGCACGGGCCGTTGAAGAATACGATACCCTTTCGGCGTGTTGGCCACGTACAGTTCGCGGGGCAACGTCATGGCACTGCGCCAGGGCGACGTGGGAATGTGGTTGCCATAGGCCCAGTTGTTGGCCCAACCCAGGAGGATCGTGCGGCCGTCCGCAGCGGGAAGGTTGCTGAAGGTTACCGCAGCATAAAAATCTTTTCCATACTCCAGGTACAGTGGGTACTGCGAAGGGGTATCGGGTGTAAATTTTTTACCATCGAAGTTGCCTACGAAATATTGCATGCCCACATATTTCGGACCCTGCGGATGTGAATTGGAGATAAGCAACACCCATTTCTTTTTGGATGGGTCGGCAACATCCGGCACTTGCACCAGGTCAGGGCATTCCCAGATCTTGGCCGTGTCGCCCAAGGGGCCGAAGGTGCTGAGCAAGGTCCAGTCTTTTAAATTTTTGGACGCGTAAAACTGCGCTTTGAATTGATCGGGGATCACGACAGTCATCACCCATTTTTTTTCCGGGGCATACCACATCACTTTTGGATCGCGGAAGTCTTTCAAACCAATGTCCAATACGGGATTGTGTTCATAGCGCGTGAAGGTCCGGCCAAGGTCGCTGCTGTAGGCCACGCTCTGGTGTTGCCGCAGTTGCTGGCCCCTGCTGTGAACATGCGACGTGTAAATGGAGACGATCCCGCCGGAGTCTTTCGGAAAGAATCCACTGGTATTTTGATCGTCGGCTACCGCACTTCCCGAAAAGATCATGGTGGAGTCCGCGCCGCCTGCGTTGGCATATTCTTCGATGGCCACGGGCAGGTGTTGCCAATGCAACAGGTCTTTGCTCACCGCATGTCCCCAACTCATGTGGCCCCAGGTATTGCCATAAGGATTGTATTGATAGAAGAGGTGATACTCACCTTTATAAAAAAACAAACCATTCGGGTCGTTGGTCCAGTTGTGATCCGGTGAGAAGTGATATTGCGGACGGTATTTTTCTTCATAGGGGACAGGTGCTGTTTCCTTTGCCGTTGTTTCCGGCGAGGGTTTTTGTTTACAGGAAAATAAAAGGGCTAGCGAAAGGAGGTAGACGGTCTTTGTCATGTTCGTGCGTTTGTAAGGAAAGATACAAAAAGCCAGGTGAGTTTTTAGGGATGGCGTGCGCCCCCGGAAAGGGCCCATCCTAATCGATGAGGATGGGATGAAACGCGTCGATGAAGGTCGCGTCAGAATAACGCGCATTTTTTTGTTTCATGCTGCGGAGGCATGCTTTGTACAATCCGTTCTCCAGCAAGTCGGTGATCTTCTCCAGCATGTCAGCTTCCGTGTCGTCTTCCGACCCCCGGCGTCCCCAGCCGTGATAGACCGCCCGGGTGCTGTTTCCGCGGGGGTCGAAGTCGTCGTGCACGGGATAGAGCAGGAGGGGGACCTCCGCTTCGATCGATTCCACAACGGAATTGAATCCACCATGACTGACAAACAAGTCGGCGTGTTGCAACAAGGCCAGCTGCGGCACGAAGTCAAAGACATGGACATTCTGGGGAATTGCCAGAAGATCGTTCTTTAATTTCGTGGAAACGACCAGGATATGGGAGGTGTGTTTTATGGCAGCCAAAAGCGTAAGCAAAATGCGCATCACCCGGGCTTTGGTGTCGGCTTCCAGCGTGCCGAAAGCGCAGTAGATAAGTTTTGCCTTTTGAGTGTCTTTCTGTTTCAGGATGGCGGCCATCCGGCCGGCGTACTCCTGCGAAACATTGACCATCCTAGTCCATCGGTTGAACCCGACATAGTGATGCGTGGGCGGCGGTTCAAAACCCGGAAAATCGAATTCGGGTGGCGTGCAAATGAATTGAGGGATTTGGTCGACAGAAAAATTCAACAGATTGGGAAGTGTGGAGATATATTTCGCGGGGATACCATTCTTGCGCAACCGACGCGCGATGAGGTAACGGTCGTCAAATCCGAAATACTTCAGTTTTTGACGTTTCACTTTATCCCGTTGTGTTCGCTCCAGGTTTTCCATCGCCTCCTCCACGCCTTCTTCGTCGGCGGGAAAAACATCGCTGTTCACCGGCGGCCGGCCGGGGAGGATATAGGAGGGGAATATGGCATGAAACATCGCGATGCGCACGCCACGCGATTTGAGGTGGCGATACAAGATGATGAAGTCTGTTGCCTGGGCGCAATCCAATACGACGGCGTCGGGCCGGAAGGTGTCCAGCACCTGGAGGAGCTCCTTTTCCCTGTCGGCGTACAGGCGATCCGTTATCCTGGCCTGCAGCGAAGACCAGTACGGAAAATTTTTCTTTTGGACCTCGCTAACCCAATATTCAAAGCCCATCCCAAACGGCACGGATTTCAGCGGATGATAAGGAAATCCCAACGTCCTGACATAACCCTGAAAAAATGCTGCGCCGGCCACCAAAATTTCATCGCCGCGGTTTCTCAGGGGAGTGGCCAGCCCCAGGGCGGGATGCATATGCCCGTAGCCATGATATGGTAAAAAAGCAACGCGCATAGACGGCGGTTTATCGCACGGTCACGTTTCGGATGATCTTTGAAAACAGCGGCGGGAAGAATCGTTTGATGTATACGAGCAGCACTTCTTTGCCGCCAAAATATACCTCCTCCTTTTTTCCTTCGATGGCTCCCACGATCTTGCCGGCAACCCACTCGACGGGTTTCCCCTTGGCTTGCGCGGTGTCCATTTTGTTCAGCGGCGTGCCGTCGCCGGTCAGGGCCGACATGGAGATGGGCGTGCGGATCACACCGGGACAAATCATTGTAACGGCGATATTGTCTTTGAAATTTTCTGCGCGCAAGGCATCAAAAAAACCGTGGAGGGCGTGTTTAGAGGCCGCATAGCCTGACCGGTAGGGTGTTCCGAATTTTCCGGCGACGCTGCTCAGCGTGACAAAGTGTCCCTGCTTGCGTTCGGTAAAATGGGGCAGCAAATATTTTGTGAGCGTGATGGCGCCAAAATAATTCACCTCCATCAAACGGCGGTATACATCCATGTCGGTGTCGCTGACAAAACTTCGCTGGCTGATGCCGCCGTTGTTGATGAGCACGTCCACCTGTCCGAAAAGCTGAATGGCCGCTTCCGTGGAGAGCTTCAGCGTGGCCGGTTGCGAAAGGTCCAGCGGCAGGGTGCGGATGTTCGGTTGAGCCGAAGCCTCGCAGTTGCCCTTCACACGCTCCAACTCGTCTTTTCGCCGGGCGGAAAGAATAAGCTTGGCGCCTTTTTTTGCCAGCGCATAGGCAAGGGCTTCACCAATCCCGGACGATGCCCCGGTTAGCCAAATGACTTTGTTCTTCAGGTTCGACATGTTGCAACTGTGCGGTTCGTTAACGTTTCAGAATTTTAAGCCCGTATGCGGTCGTAGACGACAAAATCAAAAGCAAACGGGTGCCGGTTGTCGGCGGGATGCGGCTTTCGCGATACTTCCTTCCAGGCTTTTGGATCGACGTCAGGGACGAACGTGTCCCCGTGCACGGTGGCGTGGATCTCGGTGAGATAGAGCCGGTCTGCAACGCCCATGCTCGCGGCATAGATCTCGGCACCCCCGATCACAAAGGCCTCGCGCTCACCGTTGCTCTCGGCGATGTTCAGGGCTTTGTCGAGCGTGTGCACCACCAGGCATCCCGGCGCCTTAAAGCCCAGCTGGCGCGTCACCACGATGTTGGTGCGATTGGGCAGCGGCCGGTATCTGTCGGGAATAGAATCGTAGTTCTTGCGACCCATGATGGTGTGATGACCTTTGGTGGTGTCCATGAAATATTTCATGTCGTCGGGTAAGTGCCAGGGTAAGTCGTTGTTCTTGCCGATGGCCCGGTTTTGCGACAAGGCCGCAATGAGCGAGATGATCATGTGCTATTCGGTTTTCTACAGGCTCGATACCGCCCGGCGCCAGCGCCATCCCAGTTCAAGCTTGAAGGGTTATTTTTTATGGATTACTGATTATACTTTATTTCCCCGGAAAAAATCCTGTACCGACATTCTTTTCTTGCCTTCCGGCTGAAGTTCGTCGATGGAAACCCAACCGTCGGATGCTTTAATGTAAAGATAATTTTTGTTGTCGGTGTCAAGGGTGCCGGGAGAATTTTGTCCGGCGGGTTTGCTGGCCAGTGAAACGGCAAAGATCTTATAGTTCTTGCTTGCCAACGTGCACCAGGCCGCAGGGTAGGGACTCAGTCCTCGCACAAAGTTTCGCACCACGCCCGTGGGCTGATCCCAACGGATCTCGCAGGTCTCTTTAAAGATCTTGGGTGCATGTTTCACGCCGGCGTTCGGAGGCTGTGGCGTAGAAGGATAATTCCCGGTTCCGATCGCCTTCACCGTTTTCAAGACCAGGCTTGAGCCAAGTTTCATGAGCCGTTCATAGAGCGTACCCACCGTGTCGTTGTCTTGGATGGGTTCTTTCTCCTGGAAGATGATGCTGCCGGTGTCGATCTCCTGTTTCAGAAAAAACGTGGTGACCCCGGTTTCTTTTTCGCCGTTGATGATGGCCCAGTTGATGGGTGCCGCCCCGCGATAATCAGGCAACAGCGAGGCGTGGAGATTAAAAGTGCCTATCGCGGGCATGGCCCATACTACTTCCGGCAACATGCGAAACGCTACTACGATCTGCAGGTTGGCGTTATAGCTTTTTAGTTCTTCTATGAATTCGGGAGCCTTCAGATTGGTGGGCTGCAAAACGGGAAGATGGTGTTTCAGCGCACATTCCTTCACGGGCGAGTAAACGATTTTCTGTCCGCGTCCCTGTGGTTTGTCGGGGGCTGTCACCACAGCCACCACGTTGATGTGATGTTCAACCAGGATCTCCAGGCTGGGCACGGCAAATTCCGGGGTGCCCATAAAGACTATGCGAAGTTCGTTCATTCGGCTTCAACGTTTCAGAAAGCAAACATACCATGCAGACGGATCAATCCCGTTTATTCAACGCGAACATTTCGAAAAGTTCTTTCTCTCCCGCCAGGGTTTGCGCCACCCACTCGCCCAACGCCGGCCCATGCTTGAACCCATGACCCGAACCACCGCCCAGCAAAAAGAGATTTTGTGTCTCCGGGTGAAGATCGAAAATGAAATTTCCATCGGTGCTGTTTTCATAGGGACAAACACGGCTTTCGCCGAGGGGCGCATCTTTGAGCAGTGGGAAACGATGGGCCAGGAATTGACGCGCGCGTTGCAGCGCCGCAGGGGTCAGCGTGTGATCGCCGTTTGTGGGGTCGAAGCTCTCGCCGCGAATATCGACACCGATCTTAAAACCGCGGTGGGCGTTGCCGGGTATGCCATAGTAAAAATCTTTTCCATCCACGTCCACCCAAACCGGCAGACGCTCGAAGGCCGCGGCATGTTGTGAGGGCGGGCCGAAATAATACACCTCTTGCTTGGTGCAGTTCACTTGTTCGCGAAGCAATTGCGGGAACAGGTCACCCAGCCAGGATCCACACGCAAAAATAAAAGCGTCGGCATGGAGTGTTTCTCCATTGGAAAGCGACAGGCTGTTAACGTCGCCCTGGACATCAGCGAGGGGAGCCACGTGTGCCTGAATAAATTCACCGCCTTCTTCCACAAATGCCGTCTGCACAGCCTGTACGGCTTCGCGGGCTTTCAGATAGCCACCATAGGGATCGAGATAGCCGTGGTGTAGATCCTGTGTGTTGATCTCCGGGTAGCGGCGGTTCAGTTCTTCGGTCGATAGATACTCGTAGTCCATCCGGTGCTGTTGGGCAAAGGCGATGGAGTCATCCACCAGGGGCGTCTGGGCGGTGTAGCACATCCAGAGCACGCCCGTGTTGAAGAACAATTTCTTATCAAAGCGCGCCTGGTTTTCCTTCCACAGTTCCAGCGCGCGCACGTTGAGGTTGAAGTAGGTTTCGTTAGCGCCATAGGTGGAGCGGATCACGCGGGTCTCGTCGCCGGAGCTGGACCGCACGTTGCCGGCACCCCAGGCATCCACCAGTGTCACCCGGAAGCCCTTGCGCAACAGGTAGAGCGCCGACCATCCGCCAAACGCTCCGGCGCCCACGACCACAACGGATGAGCCTGCCGGGAGCGAGGGATTTCGCTTCTGTGCCCTGGTTTCGGTGCGGGTCCGGGGAGCAAACGTGTTCAGGTTAGGGGGTGTCATGGGGGGTTATTATTTCTTCCAGCCGGCGGGATCGACGCGCCAGGCTTTTAGTGAGGTCACCTGGTCTTCGGTGATGTATTTTTCTTCCTGGGCATATTTCAACAGGTGGCCGTAGTCGCTCAGGGTGATGAGGGAGGTGTTGGCTTCATAGAAGTTGCGCGTGGCAATGTCGAAACCGTAGTTGAAAATGGAGACCATGCCCAGCACTTCGAAGCCGGCCTCACGCAGGGCTTGTGCCGCCTTGAGTGAACTGCCCCCGGTAGAGACCAGGTCTTCCACCACCACCACCTTCTGGCCTTTCACTACCCGGCCTTCGATCAGGTTTTCCATGCCGTGATCCTTCGGTTTTGGACGGACATACAGAAATGGGAGGTTCAGTTCCTCGGCTACGAGGGCGCCCTGTGCGATCCCCGCCGTGGCCACGCCGGCAACAGCCTCCAGGGTAAAGAAATTTTCGCGAATGGCCTGCACCAGTGCATGCTTAATGGCGGTCCGGATCTCGGGATAGGAAAGAGAAAGCCTGTTATCGCAATAAATAGGCGATTTCCAGCCTGAACTCCACGTAAACGGTTTCTCCGTATTCAATTTGATGGCCTGGATTTGCAGCAACATGGCCGCGACCTTGGCGGCGGTTTCTTCTTGGACTTTGATGATCGGCATAATGCCGAAAGGTAGAATTAAAAATCATTCCGGTAAATGCCCTGGGCAACCCCGAAAGGCCGGCAGAAAAAAAACTTATTTGCCGGCGGTAAAAAATCCCGAATCCACTTGCCACCTTGAGAATTATTCGCTCTTTTGCGAACATGGTGAAGTTGTAAACTCATCGCCCCATGATCATTTTTATCAACGACATTCCCGTCCGAATCCTCAAGGCAGATGAACAACCCGGCGAAGGCCGTGTAAACCACATCATCGACGCAGCCCAGGAACCGGTCACCCAGGCAAAACTCATCTATCACGTCTGGATCCAAAACGTGGGGGAGCAGGAATTGAACACGCTGCTCAATTTTCTGGATAACAAGGTGCCCACCAGTGTGCTGTCCATAAGCGTTTCCGTGAAGGACTACGATATCACCAAACAATATCTTCGCAGCAAATTCAAGGTGGTGAAAGCCGCCGGAGGCCTCGTGCGCAAAAAGGATAAATTCCTCATGATCTACCGTCTCAAAAAATGGGACCTGCCAAAAGGTAAGCGCGAGAAGGACGAAACCAGCAAACAAGCCGCCGTGCGGGAAGTGGAGGAGGAGTGCAACGTGACTGTGAAACTAGGCCAAAAGATCTGCACCACCTGGCACACCTACACCATGAACAAACGCGCCATGATCAAAAAAACGCGCTGGTATGTGATGGACGTCGTCGACGACACGCGCATGAGACCCCAACCCACCGAAGATATCGAGGAAACCCGTTGGATGAACCGCAAGGAAGTGTATCATGCGCTGGAACATTCGTACAAGTCGATCAACTATGTGTTCGAGCAGTATTATGAGGTGATGGAGATCAATCCGGCGAAATAGTTTGTGGAGGAGGGGGAAGTCAGGGGCCAGAATCCAGTAGCCAGTAATTTTTTGTCCACCTGTCGCCGTTGTTGGAGTTCTTCTCCAACAACATATTACTCATCATTTTAAGGAGTAGGGTATGAATTCCGATACATCACCGCCATACTTATGCACTTCACGAATGATGGACGAACTGATCCAAGCCAGTTGTGGCGTGGTGATCAAAAATACCGACTCCATTTCTTCATAGAGTTTCCGGTTTACCTGTGAAATGCTGTTTTCGTATTCAAAGTCGGTCGTATTCCGCAAGCCTCTGAGCAAGAAACGCGCACCGTTCTTTCGGGCAAATCCGGCCGTCAGCTCCGAGAACTTCACCACTCTGATGTTGGGGTATTTTTGAAACGCCGTCTGGATCCGCTCCAGCATGAAGTCGATCTCGAAATAGCGGGTGCTCTTTTGGCTGTTGTAGCCGATGGCGATGATGATCTCGTCAAAAAGCTGGAGTCCGCGAAGCACGATGTCTTCGTGTCCTTTGGTGAAGGGATCGAATGATCCGGGAAAAAGGGCAATGCGTTTGGCCATGGGGTGGAAGCGTTAAGGTCGGGATAGCGCGTATTTTTTATTTGCCCCCGTGTGGCATGGGCAAATCAATGGATCAGGTGGATGCTGTAGAGATCAAAGTAATGGTGCTCGGGCACTTCATCGAAGGCGTAGCTGAAGTTGAGGTCGTCCGGTTCGCCGCCGAAAGTGACGTTGCTGATGTATTTGTAGAATTCGTGGTAATGGGGCGAGTTCTTGCCGATGTAGCCCCACAAAATGACCTGGCTGGTTTGCTGATCCATGTTCAGCGACTTCATCACCAGCATGATGTATTTGATATAATCCGAAAATTGCTTGATGGCAAACTGGTTGTAATACAACAACTTTTTGTCGCGGCACGCCAAAATGTGGAGCTTGAAGCGATCCACGTAGATGTATAGCGGGTTGTCTTTGCGCTTTTCAGCAAACTGCATGGTGCCTTCAATGAGGGCGGCCGACTGGTGCGTGTAGACCGGCGGGTTGTTGGGATACACGCTGTTGAGCCACGCCCGCAGGCTGCTGCTCATGGCAAACACGGTCACGGCCTGTGAACGTTCATTGAACGACGCCAGCACATCTTCCTTCGTGGGATCGATGTGGGCATTGAATTTCAGATAGTCGGCGATCGACGCTTCGGCAAACAACGCCTGCGGCACCTGCACGAACTTGGGGTTCTTTATCGAAACTTTTATCTTTTTCCAGAAATTCGCTTTCAGCAACGCGTGCGAATCGAACAATTGGTCGAGAATGTGGATGAGTTCTTCGTTGGAGGTAAGGTTGGGGAGGACAAAGTCTTCCAGGAGCAGCACCTTTTCGTCTTCGGTGCGGATGACGGAGAGCTGGAAATCGCGCGCACCGATATTGATCAGCAGGTGATATTGATGAAGGAACTCTTCATCAAAAAGATCATCCTTGATTTTACGGATCAATTTGTAGGTAAGCGTCGTAGTCTCCAAAGTTAGTGCCGGGTTATCATGGTTTGTCGCATGAGCCGACGCAAACGCTTGAGCAGAGAAGGATGGTCGAAACCGTCCGGTATCCAGTCAGGGTTCACGTTGTGCAATAATAATTATTTTAAAGGGGAAATCACAAAGCGGAATTTGCGGAACGTCAATTAAATACGATAAAATCCGGATAGTCGTCGCAGGTCATCGGCCGTGCGGGCAAGACGGAAGATGCCGTGCAGTGCCCCGGCGGGTAGCCGTTGGATTTCGGCGGGGGTCATGAATTTCGCATCGGCGATCAACTGGAGCTCCGGATCGTGCCCCGCCTTCAATTCACCGCCGGTTTGTGTCACTTCGAAGAACAGTTCGATCGCGTGCAATGGAGGTTGGATGAACTCGCAGCCAAAGCGAAACTGGGGAGCGTCGACAAACAAGCCTGTTTCCTCGCGATATTCGCGCTTTAGGGCCTCTTCCAGCGACTCACCCACCTCGACACCACCGCCCGGGGGCGCCCAGAAGTCGCCCTGTCGCAGCATTTTGTGGTTCACCAGCAGCAGCCGGTCGCCCTGCCAGCAAAGACCGCAGGCGCGTACCCGCACTTTGTGACCATAGGTTTCGCTGATTTTTGCATCCATTCGGTTACCGGTAAGGCAAAAATGATATTGACCGTAAATTCGCAGATTCCGGCGTAGAAATTTTCATATTCTGGCAGAATTGTTGAATGAAGGTTTTAAATTTGAAAAAAAGTAAAGGTTATGAAGAAGAATTTGTTCTTGATGATTTTCCTGGCCGTTGCAGCACAAGGTCTTGTACTGCAAGCCAGCGCACAAACCGCCGCCGCGAACGGTCCTGTGATCACATTCGAAAAGAAGTCGCACGATTTCGGTGACATGGTGCAAGGCGACAAGGTTCAACATGTATGGAAATTTACCAATACCGGAAACGAACCCTTGATCATCACCAACGTGGCGGTGACTTGTGGTTGCACCACGCCGGAAGGCTGGCCGCGCGATCCGATCGCTCCCGGTGGCAAAGGTGAAATTCCCATCGCATTTAACAGCGCCGGTAAAATGGGCAAACAAAACAAAGTGGTGACGATCGTCTCCAACGCCGTAAACGCGGAAGGTGCACAGATCTCTTTTACGGCAAACGTGATCGAAAAGAAAGCGAATCCCCAATAGTTTTGTTTCTCAAAAAGATATAAAAAGCCATTCGCAGGAATGGCTTTTTTATTTGTCTTTAGACGGACCCGGCAAGACCGCGTTGCCTATTATTTTTTGTAAACGCCAAGAAAAAGGAATACCCATCCGAGGATGAACAACACACCTCCCAAGGGTGTCACCGCCCCCAGCACGCCCAGGCCGGTGAAACAAAGCACGAATAAGCTGCCGCTAAAAAGGAAGATGCCGAGAAAGAAAAAGAAGCCGGCATAATATAATTTCTTCGAGGAGAATTGGCCCATCAGCACCCCAACGGCCAGCATAGCCAAAGCGTGGTAAAACTGGTAACGCACAGCCAACTCGTAGGTGTCTAGCCGCCCCGTGGCGGTCAGCGTGGGTTTGAGCGCATGGGCGCCAAAAGCCCCGACAATGACGGCGAGGCATCCCATCACGGCCGCGCTCAGAAGTGTGTTTCGTTGATTCATTTTTGATTTTCGTAATGACGTTCTCCAAAGATAGCCGATCCCACCCGCACCAACGTGCTGCCTTCTTCGGCTGCAATTTTATAATCGCTGCTCATGCCCATCGACAATTCTTTCATGATCGCATGCGACGGCAGTGCCGAAGATTTTAGTTTTTCAAAAAATGTCTTCAGTCCGTGGAATTCTTTGCGGATCTGTCCTTCATCTTCTGTGAGCGTGGCCATGCCCATGAGGCCCTGCACCTGGATGTGCTTCAGGCCGGCAAAAGCGGTGGATTGAAAAAGTTGCAACACCTCTTCCTCGGAAAATCCGAACTTGGTGTCCTCTTCCGCGATGTGAAGCTGCAGCAAGCAGGGGATCACGCGGTTGATCTTGGCTGCTTGCTTGTCGATCTCCTCCAGCAGGCGGGCGCTGTCCACGGAATGGATGAGGGTCACGAAGGGCGCGATATATTTTACCTTGTTGGACTGCAAATGGCCGATCATATGCCAGGCGATATCTTTGGGCAGGGCCTCGTGTTTGGGCACCATTTCCTGTACCTTGTTCTCGCCAAAAAGGCGTTGCCCTGCGGCATATGCCTCTGCGATTTGCTCCACGGGCTTGGTCTTGCTCACGGCCACCAGGGCGCAACCCGCGGGTAAGTTTTGGCGAAGATTGTTGATGCTATTCTTAATATTCATGCCTATTTTTAGCCCCTAAACCACCAAAGCTACGCAAATATGGCACTCCTTGGAACATTGCTGAAAAAAGGGATCCGGCTCCGTGAGATGATGGAGCAGGAATATACCTCTCCCTTCGATCTGCAAAAGAAAGAGCTGAAGGAGCTGCTGATGACCGCCAGCCAGACCGAATTTGGCAAGCACTATAACTTTGGCCATGTGTTGCAGGGCTTCCGCAAAGGCGACAAGGAATTTTATAAACGCTTTAGCAAATCGATCCCGCTGCATACGTATAACAAAATCTACGCCGACTGGTGGAAGCTGGCCTTGCAGGGCGCCCGCAACGTCTGCTGGCCGGGCCGCATAAAATATTTCGCCTTGAGCTCGGGCACCTCCGAGGCTTCGTCCAAGTACATTCCCGTGACAAAGGACATGACCAAGGCGATCCAGAAAACAAGCGTCCGCCAGATCCTGTCGCTTTCCAAGTATGACCTGGAACCTGAAATTTTTCAGTCCGGCATTCTCATGCTGGGAGGCAGCACCCACCTGAACAAGCGGGGCAGCTATTTTGAAGGTGACCTCAGCGGTATCCAGGCGGCCCGTTTGCCGTTCTGGTTCCAGCACTTTTATAAACCCGGCAAGAAGATCGCCAAGAACCGCGATTGGGATACCAAGTTGGACGAGATCGCACGCAAAGCCGGCGACTGGGACATCGGCATCGTGGTGGGCGTGCCGGCGTGGATCCAGATCCTCATGGAGAAGATCATCAAGTTCCACCGCATCAAGAACATTCACGAAATATGGCCCAACCTGGAAGTGTATGTGCACGGCGGCGTATCGTTTGATCCCTATCGCAAAGGATTTGAGAAATTATTAGGCCGGCCCATCAGTTACATCGAGACCTACCTGGCGTCGGAAGGCTTCATTGCCTTTCAGGCATACCCCAACCGCCGCACCATGCGACTGGTGTTAAACAATGGCATCTTCTACGAATTTGTGCCCTTCGATGAAAAGAACTTTGACGCCGCCGGCGAAATAAAACCCGACGCAGAAACGCTCATGATCGATGAAGTGGAAGAGGGAAAAGACTATGCCATCCTGCTGTCGTCGTGTGCGGGTGCGTGGCGCTACATCATTGGCGATGTGATCAAATTCACCTCGCTGGAAGAAGCGGAGATCGTGATCACGGGACGCACCAAACATTTTTTGAGCCTTTGCGGCGAACACCTTTCGGTGGATAACATGAACAAGGCCATCGAACTGGTGTCGAACGATTTTAATATCAACATCCCCGAGTTTGCCGTGGCCGGGATCCCGTATCAATCCTTGTTTGCCCACCACTGGTTTGTGGGCACCGACGACAAGG
>CBIHQM010000050.1:0-22839 GCA_966211885.1 uncultured Chryseolinea sp. | reverse complement strand
CACTTTCCCCGGAACACCATTGGAGACGGTGGCATTTTTTACGGACGCCAATTGGGTCACGGCATCTTTGAACCATGAAATATGGGTCATGATCGTGGAGTCGAACACCGCCGGTGTCTTGAGCACCAGCACCTGGTCTTTCGCATAGCCCAGATCCTGTTTCTGCATGAACGACAATTGACGGTACATGGCGATCGTGCCCGCGATCAGAAAAATCGACAACATATATTGAAAGGAAACCAGACCTTGTCGCAGCCACTGACCCGATGCCGATTTATAGAATTTCCCCTTCAACACCTGCGCCGGATTGAACGACGACAACAGCAATGCGGGATAAGCGCCCACCAAAAGCGTTCCTATAAAAAGAATGAGCAGCGCCAGGATCAAAATGCCCGGGTTGGCCCACAGGCCGTGCTCATACAACACACCGCTGATATCCTTTTCAACGATCTGCTCAAAGAACGGCATCGCCACCACCAGCACGCCCGCCGACACCACCATCGCCAGGAAGTTCACCAGGAAAGCATCGAAGAAGAATTGGATGACCAATTGCTGTTTGCTCGCCCCAACCACTTTGCGCAGTCCTACTTCCTTGCTGCGTTCCAGTGACTTGGCGGTGGACAAGTTGATGTAGTTGATCCAGGCCACCACCAGGATGAAGATGCCCAGCAACCCCAGGAAGTAGACCACGCGTTCGCTACCGTTGGTATCTTGTTCGAGCGCCAGGTTGGAGGTGAGGTGAATAGAAGACACGGGTTGCAAGAACATGTGAATGTCCCATTTGTACTCGCGCTTCACATCGCCCAAATATTTGTCGACAAAGGCGGGCAGTTTGCTTTCCAATGTGGTGGCGCTTACTCCCGGTTTGAGCAAAATATAGTTGTAGAACTCCGGCCAGCGCCATTGATCATAGCCCCACTTCTCGCTGAGGGAGGAGAAAGAGACGAGCACGTTGAACGCCAGGTGTGAGTTTTGAGGAATATCTTTTAACACGCCCGTTACCGTGAGGCTGACTTCGCGGTTCAAGCTCAATTGTTTTCCCAGTGCAGGTTCATCGCCAAAGAATTTTTTGCTGATGGTCTCGGAGATAACGATGGAGTTCGGCTCCTTCAGCGCCGTGGCCGGGTTACCTTGCAACAGCGGATAGGAGAACATGGTGAGAAACGGGGCGTCGGCGAGAAACATTTTCTCTTCGTTGAACGCCAGCGCATTTCCCTTTTTATCTTGCGTGGAGAGGGTAACGGAGCTGACAAAGAAGTTGGTCCGCGCCAAACGCGAAAACGCTTCTACTTCGGGAAAATCGGCCTTCATGGCCGGGGCCACGGCCGGGTGGTTCGTGGCGGACTCGTGCTGGGAATGGTCGGCGTCAATGTTGCTCAGGGTGACGCGATAGAGCCGGTCGGCGTTGGCATTGAACCGGTCGTAGCTGCGTTCGAATTGAATGTATTGATAGATCAGACCACAAATGGACAGGCCGATGGCGAGCCCTGCAATGTTGATGGTTGAAAACACGCGGTTCCTTACGAGGTTGCGCCAGGCTACAATTAAATAATTCCGGATCATGCGCTAAAAGTTTTGGTTGGCGTTGCCAAATTCGTTCCACCTTTCAGCAGGCTGGAAAAACTCATTTTTGAAGCCGTTTTGAGCCCATGCCGGGTACGTTGTATCCGGTTTTGAAATTATGGGGTTCGGAATCGGGCAGCTGTTGTCTGCGGCAGCAGGAAACTGTCTTTAAAATAGGCACAAGTCGGCGACTGCCCCCGTGCGGCCATCCTAATCCTGCCTCATGAAATGTTCTCGGTAATACTTCCCATCCACCTTTGCACTCACCACATACAACCCGGAAGACAATGAACGAACATCAAACACATTGTTTTGGTTGGTGTTGACCTCACGACGATAAACCTCCACACCCAATAGGTTAATGATCTGAATAACCGTCTTTTGCTGCACGGCATGCTTAATGTTGATGTTCACCTGGTCGCTGGCGGGATTCGGATACACCTCCATCGCCACTTCGCCGCCGGATGTTTCTATCGGGCCACCGGAAGTATTGCCCATCATGCGCGCGCCGGCAGCCCCGGAGGAGCTCTCGCTAATGTCCATCAGATTGATATAAGAAAACGTGGCGCCTGGTGCCACGGTAAAATCGATGGTGATGATGCCCAACACAGGAACGAGATCCGTGAACAAGATGGTCTGCGAAGTGTTGTTGGCCGCTTCCAGGAATTGTTGCTGGCCATTGATGGCGAACGCTCCTTTGCGCGAGTCGCCTACCGACATCCGCGATCCGAAAATGCGAAGACTGTAGGCCTTGGTGTCGTCCAGACCGCTCAGGCGATACGTGCCACCCGCACCCCACCCGTAGTGACTATCGCTCAGGGCTGAAAGCGGATAGTCAAGCAAGGCCTGTGTACTTCCGGCGGTGTTGAAGGTGCCATAGCCGTTGGAGGGATCTTTCACGATCTCGAAGCTCAGGGCAGACGCATTGCCTGTGCTCTCCACCAGGTTCACGATCGTTCCCGTGGCAGGTGAGGTAACGTTGTTCCACCCGGTCGCGAAGGTCTGTGCATCGGGTGAACCAAAGTCGATCAGGAATCGTCTGTTCCCCACGCCGTGAACGACACTACCCGACGTTGTTGTGGCAGTGGCCTCTGGTGTGTACGCCGACCCTCCCGCCTCGTTGATGGCTTTCACGCGATAGTAGTATTTTGTTCCCGACGTAAGACCTCCGTCCGTGTAGGCGACGACGTCCTTCGCGGTGTTGGCGATCACGGTGAAGTCTGAGCCGGAGGTCAAAGACCGCTCCAATTGAAAACCGGTTTCGTTGATAGAGGCATCGGTCCACGACACGTTGATTTGGCTGGAGGAAGTCACGGCTGCTTTCAGTGTTGTCGGAGCTGCCGGAAGGGTCACGGGTTGCGTGAGGGCCGTTGATACGGCCGTATAGGCGGAGCTGCCACTCGCATTGGTGGCGCGGACGCGATAGAAATAAGAAGTATTTGCCGTGAGCCCCGCGTTGGAATAAGATGTGGCGTTAGGTGCCGTGGTCACGATCAAGGCATATCCGCTTCCGGAAGTAAGTGACCGTTCGATCTGAAAACCGGTCTCGTTGTTGGAATTATCTGACCAGGTTAGGTCGACCTGAGCGGATGAAATGGAAGTGGCTACCAGCGCGCTTGGCGCTGAAGGGGGTGCCTGTGGCGCCAGGATTGTCAGCAGGAGTTTCGACAACGCCGTGTTACCCGCTTGATTCAGGTGTATGTTATCGCCGGAATTAAAACTCGAATTGAGCGTTGTGCCGGATGTGGACTTGGTAGCCGCATAGCCGTTGATCTGCACATTCGCTTTCCCATTATAATACGTTTGCAATGCCGACACATTTACATTGCTGGCAACAACCCCGGCCAGGTTCACCACAATGCCCGCCGACTGAAGCGTGTTGATGATGTAATCAATATTGGATTGGACTGTCGAAAGAGAAACCGAATTCGCGAGGTCGTTTCGGCCGATGGAAAGTATGACGGCCTTGGGTTTCAGGGCAATGACTTCCGGAAGTCTTTTCATCACATCCATGGTCCGGTCGGATATGCCTGCCAGTATGTTAAAGGATTTGCCCGCGCTCGTCATGGCGTTCTCGATCCAGCGCTGACTGTTGTTCGATGCGAACATACCGTGCATGTTGCTGTCGCCAAGACCGATGTAGTCGGCGTTCTTCAACGCGGTGGTCGAGACTTCCCAATTCGTTACTTCGGTGTTGGTGCCGCCAAATTGGTGGAGACAGAACTGACCGGTATTGTGGGCTTTCACATAGTTGCCGGCCGTGAACGTCGGAAAGGTTAGTTTGGCGGTAAAGAGCTGCGTCTTTCCAGTAGTCCCGTCGAAGATCGTATACGTGAACGCATCTTTTGCCCGGGTCACCTCCACCCAATAGTAGGTGTTTGCCGTGGGGACATACTTTGTCGTCGACACCATTTGCAAAGAGGTAGTCGATTTATTGTACAGGTAGATAAAGTTCTGTCCCGAATCCCAACTCCAGCGCATGGTGGTGGAATAGGGATCGGCCGTGTTCACACTTTGCACACCAATGCCGATGCCGTAGCTCGAACTATTCAAAGCAGCCGGTGTCTTCACTCGTGTCCTCACTTTCCAGTTTTCCAAGCACGTGTACCGGAACGGGTTCGCCGCGTCATCGTGATAGATGTATGAACTGAACAGGGTCGGGTTGCCGGTCATGACAAGTTTGTCGGTGCCCCGGCTTATCCCCGTGCCTTTGATCGGAAACCGGGTGTTTGAGGAGAAAGCCGTTTCCGTAAATATTTGTCCGTAGGGTTGCGTGAGGGGAAGCGTGATAGCGCTGGCTTGCGGTGTGTAGGCCGAACTACCGGCGTCATTGATGGCGCTCACGCGATAGTAATAGAGGGTTCCCTCGGTAAGGCCGGTGTCGGAGTAGGCGGTTGTGTTCGCAGAGACGGTCTGAATCAATACAAATCCTTGTTGGGACGTCGGTGATCGCTCAATTTGAAAACCCGTTTCGTTGCCCGATGCGTCTTGCCAGGTCAGGTTGATCTGGGTGGAACTGGCTACCGTCGCCGTTAGCGTTGCAGGCGCCACGGGTGGCGCTTGGAGTGTTGTAGCAATGGCTTCGGATGTGTAGGATGAGTGCCCACCTTTATTGATCGCCCGCACTTTGTAATGATACGCTGTGCTGGCATTCAAGTCTGCATCGGAATAGTGGGTCACATCCGCAGTGGTCGTGGTGATCAATGTAAATCCAGTACCGGTTGTCAATGAGCGTTCGATCTCAAACCCGCTTTCATTGTTGGAAGCATCGTGCCATGTCAAATCGACCTGCGTGGAGGAAATGACTGTGGCTACCAAGGTGGTGGGCGTGGCCGGCGGGGTGGGCGGCGTGATCACGCTCACCTCTGCCGTATACGCTGAACTGCCCACATCATTGATGGCTTTCACCCGATAGAAATAAGGCGTGTCGGCGAGAAGATCTGTGTCGGAGTAGGTGGTCACATTTCCCGCGGTGGTGGCGATCGGTTGAAACCCGGAACCCGGTGTCAGCGAACGCTCCAGTTCAAAACCCGTCACATTGCCCGACGCATCCGTCCACGTCACGTTGACCTGGGTTGGAGAGGTGCTGGTAGCCGTTAGCGTTGAGGGGACGGCCGGTGGTGCGTTCGGGGTTGTCACTTCGGCCTCTGTGCTGTAGGCCGAACTGCCTCCGGCATTGATCGCTTTCACACGATAGACATAGGATGTGTTGGCGTTCAGCGTGGCATCGGAATAGGCGGCCACGTCCCGTGCGAGGGTGGCAACTATTGCAAAATTGGCATCGGCCTTCAGCGATCTTTCCAGTTGAAAGGCGCTCTCGTTGTCGGAGAGATCGTCCCACGTCAGGTTGGCCTGTGTTGCCGATTCGGCCACGACCGTCAACGTTGTTGGCGCTGCGGGAGGAAGCGGCAAGGTGGTGACGCTGGCCTCGGTTGTGTAGGCCGAATTTCCGACATCGTTTGTCGCTCTTACGCGATAGAAATAAACTGTACCTGCCCCGAGGTTCGCATCGGAATAAGCAGTAATGTTTGCCGCCGTGGTGGCGATCGGTATAAAATCCGAATCCGTTGCCACGGATCGTTCAATCTCAAATCCCGTTTCATTACCCGAAGCATCCACCCAGGTTAAATGAACTTGCGCGGAAGAAACCGCAGCCGCCGTTAGCGCTGTCGGGGCCACAGGGGGTACGGCCAAGGTTGTGGCGCTGGCTTCTTCGCTATACGCCGAACTGCCTCCCGCGTTCACCGCTCTCACCCGGTAGAAATAGGATGTCGCCGCCGTTAGCCCCGTGTCTGAATAGTGGGTTGCGTTTGGCGAAGTGGTTGCCACTAAGGTGAACCCCGCACCGGTTGTCAACGATCGTTCTATCTGAAAGCCAAGTTCATTGCTCGAATCATCCGTCCAGGTCATGTCGATCTGTCCGGCAGCATGTGCCTCGGCGGCCAACGCAGCGGGCGGTGCGGGGGGAGCAACCAACGTGGTGACGCTTGCCTCTGGGGTGTAGGCGGAACTGCCCTCGGCATTAACCGCCTTGATGCGATAGAGATATGACGTATTCGGCGCCAAGTGGGTGTCCACATATCCCGTGACGTTCGCGGCCGTGGTGATGAGCACGGCAAAGCCTGAGCCGTCCGTCGATGACCGCTCGATCTGAAATCCTGTCTCGTTGATCGATGCGTCCGTCCAGGCAAGGTTCACGTCCGTGGAAGAAGCGGCCGTTGCCGTCAGCGCCTGTGGCGCAGCCGGGGCCACCGAACTCTCCACGATGTCCATCACATTGATGTAGCCAAAGGCGGAACCGGTCGCGACCGTGAAGTCGATCGTAATCGCGCCCGACACGGGGGCGATGTTGGCAAACACGATGGTCTGCGTGGTGTTGTTGGTCGTCTCTAAAGATTGCTGCTGGCCTTTGATCGTAAAGACATCTTTACGGGAATCGCCCACATACAAGCGCGAACCGAACAGCCGAATGTTATAGACCTTGCCGTTGTCCAATCCGTTCAGCCGGTACGTGCCTCCGCTTTGCCACGCATAGTGACCATCGCTCACAGCCGAAACAGGATAGTCGAGCACCGCCACCGTGCTCCCCGAAGTGCTGTTGGCTCCATACCCATTGGAAGGATCTTTGACGATCTGCAGACTGACCGGCGACGCAGCCCCGGTGCTCTCCACCAGGTTGACGAGCGTTCCCGTTGTCGGGGTCGTAACGTTGTTCCATCCGGTTGCCGTGGTCTGAAGGGTGGGCGCTCCAAAATCAATCAGGAATCTTCTCAATCCGGTAGTTGCTGCGACGGTGGACGTATAGCCCGAACTTCCTGCGGCATTCACCGCGCGGATCCGGTAGAAGTAAGGTTTGCCGGAAGCGAGCCCGGTGTTGATATAGGTCGAGGCGTTTGCCGCGGCCGTGGCTACCAGTGTGAAACCCGTGCCGGATGTTAACGACCGCTCGATTTGGAACCCGGTCTCGTTCGTGGAAAGGTCGGTCCAAGTCAGCACAATTCCCGACGGCGACAACGTGGAAGCCGCTAGCCCGCCCGGGGCAATCGGTTGCGCCCATGCCAACGCCTGGATAAGCGCAAGCATGCCGCAGATCAATACAATCTTTTTCATGGGTCTTTAGTGGGTTTTTTATAATACCTGGGGGGTATTTATGCTAATGCAAAACCCACTTTCAGAAAAGCCGAAGGACATCAACAACTTGAATCACCAGCAACGCCAGCCCAAATCAAAAAACAAAGCCATTCCAAAAGCCCTACAAAACACGGTTCGGATTAAAAGTATCAAGCGATCTCCCGGTGCAACCGGCTAAATCTCGCTTGATCGGCCATCAAAAATTAAAATGCTCCAAATAACAGATCGTGAGAAGGTGAGGGTTTTCACGAAGATAACATAAACCCGGGTAAATTGTCAACGATCGGCAGGTCTATCCGATTTTAAATTATTGTGAAGAGGGGTTATGATGTCAACGCGTCGACACGAAAGCGGAGAAAAGGTTCAGGTCAAATAGCAGATCTTGGAATTCATTTTTAATTCTATCGTTCAGGTTAAAAACATACCCGGCATCGTCCGGGTTGGATTCCTTCTTCCATTTCTCAAGGTTGAACTCTAGTAACATTTCCAGTTCGTTGATTACCTTCAACGGATCTTCGGTCTTTGTCAGAACAACTAACCGATTTTTAAATATCAGTGGCCTTCCTGCCAGGATTGGATAAATGAGACATTTCCATAGGCTAACATTTTGAAAGAATTACCTAACGCGATCGCTCTCCGGACACCAACACAATACTGGCATCCATCACTGAAAGGATTTTGCAGTCTGTAAATTCGTGATAGCTTTCTCAATATTTTGTAAGACAGAACCTTCTGCGTCGAGCGCCAGTTGTAAAATTCGTTATATTCAACAATTGAAATTTTCAGGGCTACACATTCTTTGATTCAGTTGGTCTATGGAGAAAGCTTATTTACGTCTTGCCAGGTACTTTCAGGAAAACACGGCATTGAGCAAGGCCGATATTGAAGCGGTGATTTCGTTGTTCCATTATAAAAAAGTGAAGCGTCATCACATTCTGGAGCAAGAGGGACAGGTGTGCAAGCATTTTTATTTCGTGGCCACGGGTTGCCTGCGGCTTTATGAAATTGATAAAAAAGGAAATGAGATCACGGGCAAGTTTGCCTTGGAGGACAGTATCATCAGTGCCATCACCAGTTTCATCACCCAGAAAAAGTCACGCGATTTTTTGGCCGCGCATGAGCCCTCGGAGCTCCTGATCATCAACCGCGAGGATTTCTACAAAGCTTTTCAAACCTTTCCAGCGGTGGAGGCACTCTATCATAAGTTTATGGAGTATGCCTTTGTCCATTCGCAAATGCGGGTTTATATATTTCTTGGAATGGAAGGCATCGACAGACTTAAATGGGTCATGGAGCATGAGCCCAATCTTTTGACCCGCATTTCGAGCAGGGCCGTTGCCTCTTATCTGGGCATGACCAACTCCACGCTGAGTAAATTAAAAGCAAAGCTCTAAAACGTTGTCATATGACAACGTTTAGGAATGATCGCCCCGGCATCTTTGCATAGTGATTTAAGTTTCATCCTTAAAAATTATTCATTATGCCACTTACCGTAATTGCAACACAAGGTGTTTTCTCACCTGCCAACGAAAAGAAAATCGTACCCCAGCTATCTGCATTGATGCTTCGCGTGCATGGCTTGACCGGCAACAAATTCATGACCCCGGTGGTGATCGGTCACCTGGAGGTGGTCGCTCCGGATCTGATCTTTTCAGGAGGCATTCCCGTTACTTCCGTTTTTATCGAATGGAAGGTGCCATCCTTTGGCTTTGCCAGCCAGCAAATTCTGAATGACTATGTTAAAGAAGCTACCGAAGCGGCAGTGGAGCTCTCGGACGGAAAATTATCAAAGAAGAATGTCTTTGTAAATGTTGTTCATGCCGTGGATGGGTCGTGGGGGATCCATGGGAAGGCGTATACCAATGCAGAACTCGGCGCGGCAGTGCAAGCCAATCTGCCTTATTAGTACACATTCCCTGCGTTCGACGGTTGCATTTCAGATCAGTCGACGTAGGTCCATGCAACGGTTGCGGATATTGTAGGGGCAACAAAAAACCGGTGACCATCCGCGCTTCACTGAATTTCCGCATGCCGGTCATGACATCCTTAACCGTTTTCAGGGACGCGCCAAGCCTCATGCCTTCCTCCTGCTGTGCGCGTCCCTATCGTATCACATTTCTGTAACAAAATGCGCAGCAAATGGAATAAACCTGCTATCGGTGCAACGGTGACAAAACGAACTTCATGTCCCATTAATTTGGATCAGACAAACAAGTTAGGACAACCAAAAAAGTACCCTTATGAAAACACCCTCACCCACGTCGTGGAGGATGCTCCTCCTTGCGCTTTTTGTAACCTTGCGTGCTGCAGGCCAGTTTAGCCCCGTTGCATTGCCCCTCGGTCTTCAGCCGACCGAATCCGAGATGGTCGTTTACCAGAACAACCTGTACCTGGTGTTGCAGAATGCGACGCACGACAGCTTCTCGCTTCACAAATACAACGGCAGCGTGTTCACGCCTGTGCCTCTGCCGGCCAGCTACAAACTTTATCCCGACACCCAATTTGAAGAAGTGAACGGCCAACTCTATTTCATGCCCGACCACACCGCCGGCGATCTGGTCAACACCGCCGAGCTGATGCGCTATGATGGCACCACCCTGACGGCCATCGACATTCCCGATGCCATCATTCCCAGCGACATCCTGCAGCTTTCCGGGCACCACCCGTTTGCCTTTGGGAACACGCTCTATATCGAAGCCGTGCACCTGGATTCCATCACGTTCGATCTTTTCACACAGACCGTTTGGATAAAATATGATGGCACCACCTTCTCCCGGATGCAAGTGCCCTACCGGTTCACGTGCCAGCCCGTTGGCGAACCGGCGAGACCCAGCGACAAGAGGATCTATCAAGACAAGATCTATATGCGTTACCAGGACCACGTCACGGGCAAACGCGAGTTAATCAGCTTTGACGGCACCACCGTTAGTGTCGAGACGATGCACCCGGATGATATCGCCCTTCCCGGTGGATGCGACATGGAGGTCTACAACGGAAATCTCTACATACCCACGTCGACCCCAACCTCGCCCGACCGGCCCTTTGCCGGCAAACTGGACCGCTATAATGGCACGGCCATCACGGCGGTGACCATACCGGCCAGCCTCAGTTATGCCAAAACAACATTAGCGCAATACGGCGGAAAATTATATGGCGCCATGCACGATGCCAGTGTCGCCCCGCGATGGTATGCCTATGATGGCACAACGTTCACCCTGGTTCCCACGCCCTCCGGAACCGCTATCCACCCGGCTGGCGACCAGCAAGTCTTCCAATGCAAGCTGTACATCAACCTGCAAATTGGCATCTATGCCGGCACGCTCATTCATGCGCTCTATACCTACAGTGATGTCGCAGCTTGTTCTATCATACCCCTACCCTTCGAACGGTTCGACGGATTTGACATCCGGAACTATCGCCGGGAGCGGGACTGGTGCTGGACCGGGCCCGACATCGATTGGTCGATTACGCCCTGCACATTGCCGGATTGCATCGACCCGCTCGTCCGCCTGTCGCTGCTTGACAAGGACTCCAAGACGGTGTGGTCGGATACCTATCAGAAACCCTTCAGCACCGTCTTTCCCGTGGAAGACAAGCAGCCGCTAACGGAAGTGGTAGCCCTGGGACAAAAAGACAAAACCTTCCGGGACGCGCTCATCTTCGACAAGGATCTCGTTCCCGGGGGCATTCAGACCATCGGTCTGTCGATGAAGCCAAAGCAAAACAAGGTTCAGCTCTTCGTGGAAACACAAAAAGGGCAGAAGGTCCCGATCATCATGGCCTTGCTGGATGCCAAAGGGAAAACATTGTGGCAAGAAAAATTTGTGGCGCCGCTCAATACTCAAATCAATGCCGTGAGTCCCCAACGCGGCGCGACGTTGCGCTTCACGCTGGCCGAGGCCCTGAAGGGAATAACCTCCGTGTCCATTTTCCCGAACCCCGCCGTGGGCGCACCGGCTATCGACATCGCGACCAACGGCACAAAGGTACCGGCCACGGTGACGATCACGAACTTTAACGGCAAGACGGTTTACCAGAAAAATCTCACCGCCCCAATCATTGACCACCCCGATCTTTCGTTGGCGACGCCCGGTTTGTATATCGTTACCGTTACGGGCGGAGTGGGTAGTGCGTATAAGCAGACCATTGTAATTAAATAAAGGAGCCCATCGTACCGGAGGATGATCAAGTGCGTGTCTGCGAAATGATGAAGTACTGCCGGCTTTCCGACAACGTTCGTCGTTCCGCAGGCACGCACGTTCTCCGTGCTTCACACGTGTTCAAGGAACCCCGTGGATAGCACAACGGAATCTGTGTGGTGATGCATTTCTAATCGGGTGGGACACTATCGGTGTTTTGCCGGCTTTCGTTTTAACTCGTGTGCAGTACATCCGAGTTTTGTGCCCTCGAAATACGGGATGTCTTGAATTGCGGGCGTAGGTTTTTAAATCGTTCGTGCCTGCGACATGACGTGCGTCCGCCTTTCGTACAGCAAAAGATTAGAGCATCAAGTCATGTTTGACCGCTACACGTAACACTTCCGCCACACCCCAGGCCTGCGCTACACATCCTCTCGGTGTATGCGGAGCTTCTCCATCAAATATTTCAGAGACCGATCCGATGCAGGCTTCGTCCAGATGATTGAAGAATTTCAAAAGGAGGCGCGTCGCTTCCGCTTTGCCTTTGTCTTCTTTCACGTACATCACGGCGTCGATATACGGCCCCAGTAGAAAGCTCCACACGGTGCCCTGGTGATAGGCACCGTCGCGATACCAGAGGTTGCCCATGTATACGGGTTTATATTCGCCGTCGGTTGGCGACAGGCTGCGCAATCCTCTTGGCGTCAGCAAATGACTGGTGATGGTGGCCAATACTTTTTTTGCACGTTCCTTGGTGAGCAAAGGAAACGGCAGGCTTATGGCGAAGACCTGGTTGGGACGGAGTGCGCTGTTTTTTTCTGTTTCCGTTATGTAATCAAACAGGGCTTGCTGGTCTTCATTCCAGAACAAGATGTTGAACTGTTCTTTTATTTTTTCAGCTTTGATCGCGTAGGGTTTTCCCAGGTCGGCTTTGCCGTTTTCGGTGAGCAGGAAATTCATGATACAATGCGCGTTGTACCAAAGGGCGTTGATCTCTACAGCTTTCCCGCGTCGTGGCGTCACCACCCAATCCGCAACCTTGGCATCCATCCAGGTGAGTTGCACGCCCTCTTGTCCGCCGGAAAGGAGGCCGTCTGCTTCATCGGCTTTGATGTTGTAGCGTGTGCCCTTTTCGTGCCACGTCATGATGTCTTCCAGGATGGGAAGGATCTTTTTCAGGAAGGCCTTGTCTTTCGTGCTGTTGTAGTAGTGATAGATGGCTTGAAAAAACCAGAGCGTGGCGTCGATGGTGTTGTATTCGGGGGGTTCGTCGCGGTCGGAGAAACGGTTGGGCAGCATGCCTTCGCTGACGATGCCCGCAAACTGAAGCAGGATTTTCTTTGCTTCATCAAAACGGCCGGTGACCAGGCATAGTCCGGGCAGCGCGATCATGGTGTCGCGGCCCCAGTCGGCAAACCACGGATAACCGGCGAGGACGGTGCTGAGCGCTCCCCGCTTCACAATAAATTGATCGGCCGCGAGCGCGAGGCGCTTCAGATTTTCGTTACTGGAAAATTTGCTAACCAGACCTTCCCTTCTTTTGGTTTCCCGGGCAAACAGTTTGGCCGCATCTTTTCCGGTGGGATCGTCCGTGGAAATGATCACACCCAGCGTATCGCCCTTTTTTAAGGTGACGGAAAAGTTGCCGAGCGTATAAAGATCCTCGCGATAGTCCAACCCTCGCTCCTGCTCCACGGCATATTCAAAATTGCGATACCAGGTTTGATTTTCGGTGAAGCTTGAACCGGGCACGGCGACAAAGATCTCCGGGCAGGTCAGATAATTCAACGTTCGAAAAATGCCTTCGTCAAAAATATACTGGGTGCCAATGGCATCGTTGGCAAACGTGAGGCTATGAAAATCGCGGCACGAACTCAGCGGCAGCAACTCCAACGTGAAGGGCCGCCGGGCGCGGATCACTTCGTATATCACCAGCGTTGTGTTTTCGCCGTGCACGGCAGCGATGGTTTTCCGGATCTCGACACCACCGGCTTCGTAGGTGAACACGGGGAAAAGTTGCCGTTCAAAGTTTTTCAGATATTGAAATCCGTTTGGATGCACAGCACCGGGATATTGGTTGGCGCCTAGTTCGAAACGCTCTTCTGTGTTGCCCGGCCCTTTCACCACCAACGTTTCTTCCAACTTCGACAACGCCACCACCCGGCCCACGGGTGGATGCTGGGCCGACACCAGCAAGCCATGATACTTGCGCGAATTTGCCCCGGAGACCGTGCCGCTCGCGTACCCACCTATACCGTTGGTCTCCAGCCACTCCAAACGAAGGGACTGATCAAAATCTGAAAGCGTTTTCTTGTCAAACTTCATGGCCTCATCCTTTTGTGTAACGTTTAGCTTCTTCACTAAAAAAGAAACGGGATGAAATAGTTCCTATTTCTTTCTCCGCGGCTGTATCAATTTGGCAACGAGGCCCGTCCAGCCCGTTTGGTGCATGGCACCCGCGCCCCGTCCCGTGTCGCCGTGAAAGTATTCATAGAAGGGAATATAATCCCGGAAGTGGGGGTCGTTCTGAAATTTCTTGGATTCTCCGAACACCGCGCGATTGCCGTTGGCATCCCTGCGGAAAATGCTGATCATGCGTTCCGACAGATCGTCGGCGATCTGTTTCAGTGTCCGCATGTTGCCGGAGCCGGTGGGGTGTTCTACTTTGAAGTCGTCGCCATAGTAGTGGTGAAAGCGTTGCAGTGACTCGATCAACAAAAAGTTTACGGGAAACCAAATGGGTCCACGCCAGTTGGAGTTTCCTCCAAACAGGGATGAGTCGCCTTCGCCGGGTGTGTACTTCACCTTAAACTCGTTGCCGTTGGCGTGCAATACGTACGGATGATCGAGGTGATAGCGCGACAAGGCGCGGATGCCATAGCCCGACAGGAACTCGCTTTCGTCCAGCATGCGCTTCAACAGCCGCTTCATGCGGTGGCCGCGCAACAGCGACAACAAGTGACGCGCGCCCTTGCCTTTCACGGTCCACCGCGAAATGAGGTTGGCCAGGTCGGGACGATTTTGCAGGAACCACCGGGCGCGTTCATAAAAGGCCGGCATGGCGTCGTAAAGCTCCTGATCCAGCACCTCCACGGCAAACAAGGGGATGAGGCCCACCATGGAGTGGATCTTCATCATGGTGCGCTGGTTGTCGGGCGTGCGCAACACGTCATAAAAAAATTCATCTTCCTCATCCCACAAATCGATCTTTTCATTGGCCATGGCCCCGGCAATGTAGAGGAAGTGTTCAAAGAACTTGGTGGCCAGGCTTTGATAGGTGGGATTCTCCTTTGCCAGCTCCAGCGAGATGCGCAACATATTCAACGTGAACATCGCCATCCAACTGGTGCCATCCGATTGCTCGATGTATCCTCCGGTGGGGAGCTGCGAACTGCGGTCGAACACACCGATATTGTCCATTCCCAGGAAGCCGCCTTGAAAGATATTGTTGCCGTTATAATCTTTCCGGTTCACCCACCACGTGAAATTGAGCAGCAGCTTGTGAAACACTTCTTCCAGGAATTTCCGGTCGCCTTTTCCACCTTGCAGCTTCTCGTCGATTTTGTAGACCCGCCAGGTAGCCCAGGCGTGCACCGGTGGGTTCACGTCGCCCAACGCCCACTCGTAGGCCGGCAGTTGTCCGTTGGGGTGCATGTACCACTCCTTGGTGAGCAGCACCAATTGGTGTTTGGCAAACTCGGGGTCCACCATGGCGATGGGAAGACAGTGAAACGCCAAATCCCAGGCGGCATACCACGGGTATTCCCAGGTGTCGGGCATGGAAATGATGTCGCAGTTGCTCAGGTGTGTCCAGTCGTGGTTGCGGCCATGCTCGCGTTGTTCGGGCGGCGGCGGTTGCGCCGGGTCGCCTTTTAGCCATTCCGATACATCGTAGAAATAGAACTGCTTGCTCCACAGCATGCCGGCAATGGCTTGCCGTTGGATGTTTTTCTTGTCGTCGTCGTCAATGCCGGTTTGCACGCTGGCGTAGAAGGCATTCGCTTCCTGCAGGCGTTTCTCGAACAGGGCATCAAAATCCTGGAAGGGATCGACTAAATATTTTGCCGACAGGCGCAAGGTGATGGTGTTGGATTTTCCGGCGGCGATGGAAAGGTTATAGTCGAAGGCGCCCTTTGTTCCCCGGTGCGCGTTGCTGATGGCCTCGCGGTTTCCGTTCACGACAAAGTCATTCAGGCCATCTTTAAACGGGCCGCTACCCTCGGCGTTGTAGAGGCGCTTGAGGTTGGTTTCGTTCTCGCAGAACAAGACTTCGGGCTTGCCGGCACCCACCAGGTAGTAATTGCCAAGATCGCGGTGATTGATCTCGATCACACCCTCTTCGTCGCGGGACATTTCGGGTTTATAGTTGTCATAACCCCACGCCCATGTGTTTCTGAACCAGATCTGCGGCAACACGCGGAGCGAGGCTTTTTTGGGTCCGCGGTTGTGCACGGTGATGCGGATCAGCAAATCGTCCACGTCGGCTTTGGCGTATTCCATGAACACGTCGAAGTAGCGATCATCGTCGAAGATGCCGGTGTCGATCAGTTCATACTCGGGATCGAGCTTGCCGCGGCGTCGGTTTTCATCTACCAACTGACTGTAGGGATAGGCTTGCTGCGGGTATTTGTACAGCATCTTCATGTAGGAGTGCGTCGGCGTGCTGTCGAGATAGTAGTAGATCTCCTTCACGTCTTCGCCGTGGTTTCCTTCGTGCCCGGTGAGGCCGAAGAATCGCTCTTTCAGAATGGGGTCTTTTGTATTCCAAAGGGCAACCGAAAAACACAAGCGCTGTTTCTCATCGCTTATGCCGCCGATGCCTTCTTCGCCCCAGCGGTAGGCCTTGCTGCGGGCGGCATCGTGCGACACATATTCCCACGCGGTGCCACCGGGACTGTAGTCTTCTCGGACGGTGCCCCATTGCCGTTCGGTGAGGTATGGTCCCAGAAAGCGCCAGTTCGCTTTCTTGTCGCGGTCGTCCAGCAGGCGTTGTTCTTCGGCAGTTGGCGTCATCGTGGTGGTGCTTGCGCAGTTTACGCTGAGTATTATTTTTTTTCGGGAAGAATTTTTATAAGGGAAGCTTCTGCAGATAGAAGTTTCCGTTAGCCGTTGTCTTCAAAACCGGGATAGAGCAACATGCCGCCGTCGACAAACAGCGTGATGCCGTTCACATAGTCCGAGTCGTCGGAAGCCAGCCACACGGCTGCGCCGCCGATGTCTTCCGCTTCGCCGATACGTTTTTGGGGGATGAGTTTTAGCAACTGGTTGTACGACTCCGGTGTTTGCCAGGCCGCGTGATTGATGGGCGTGCGGATGGCGCCCGGGCCGATGCTGTTGACGCGGATCTTCTGCGGTGCATATTCCTGGGCGATGGTTTTCATCAGCATCATGATGCCGCCCTTGGAGGCCGCATAGTTGGCGTGGCCCGCCCAGGGGATAACTTCGTGCACCGAGCTCATGCAGATGATCTTGCCCGCGGCCCTCGAACGTTCGGGCACCACACCGCGGCGCAGGAATTCTTTTATGGCTTCGCGGGCGCAGAGGAACTGGCCCGTGAGGTTGATGGCGATGACGCGGTTCCATTCGTCCAGCGTCATGTCGTGAAATTTGGCGTCCTTCTGCAATCCGGCGTTGTTCACCAGGATGTCGACGGTGCCAAATTGTTTGATGGTTTGCTGGAACATGGCCTGCACGTCGGCTTCGTTGCTCACGTCGGCTTTTACGACGAGGCCGTTGCCCCCAGCCTGTTTTATCTCATTTAGAACGGCCATGGCCTTGTCGGCGCTGGCGGAGTGGTTGATCACGACGGCGGCCCCTTCGGCCGCCAGGGCTTTGGCCACTCCTGCGCCAATGCCCGAGCTGGCGCCCGTGACGATGGCGGTTTGTCCTTCCAGTTTACGTCTCATGCAGTAGGGTTTTTACGTAGGTCAAATTACGGGTTTTATCGCTATAAATTTATTATCCGGCAGCCCACTTCGGTTTTATCTTTTACGGGTGGCCATTCACGATTCCACGCCTGGCGCGAATACGGACGCTTCCCTCCTCCACACAATCTCTTTTTCTGGGGGCAACCCTGTTCCAGGTGACGTTCTCACAGGCATCCTGACCAGGTTAAGACGGAAAATGCTTGTCAAGACAAAAAACCAACACGGGTAACGCCCGCGATAGTGTGTGGCCAACACATTTTTTTATTTGCGGCAAAGGTCTTTACCTTGCACCCAACTTTGTTTTACGGATCTTTTTTTTGTTAACCTAAACATCACCGCACAAAAGGCTTTGACTACTTCTTTTTTCCATCGACAATGGCGACATCAAACAACTGGTATACAAACTGTACCTGCTCACCTACCTAAATTTTTCAGAAGCTATCGTTCATCTTGGGGTACAAGACCTTTTAAAGCTCATGTATAGACCATCATCAAAAAATATTCAATTGAACAAGTTCGTCCCGCTCATGCGAAATTCAAACCTTAACCAACCTTATACCTTATGACACAAACACAGAAACCATCCAATGCTTTTATCGCCGCATCCTGGATCGCACTCCTCGCGGGTATGGTCTCCTTCAACATCGGGCTCTGGAATGCTGAAATGATGCTGAACGAAAAAGGGTATTACTTCACCGTGCTCATGTACGGATTGTTCTCTGCCGTGTCGCTTCAGAAAAGTGTGCGCGACCAACTGGAAGGCATCCCCGTCACCAACATCTATTATGGCCTCAGCTGGTTCTCCACCATTCTCGCCATCCTGTTGCTCGTGGTCGGTCTCTGGAACGCAACCCTGACGCTGAGCGAAAAAGGATTTTACGCCATGTCCTTTTTGCTAAGCATGTTTGCCGCCATCGCCGTACAGAAGAACACGCGCGATATGGCTAAAGCCGAAAAGGAGCTGGAACAACCTTAGCATGAATCGACTGCCATAAAAAAAAACGTCCTGTGATCCAGGACGTTTTTTTATTTAAGGGTATGTATAAGCCGTCGGCTTCGCGGGTGACCCCTTAGAATTTAGCTGATTTCTTTACGATATTACCAAACTTGACTTTCAGGTGTTAGAACAATGCATCGGTTGCGTCCTGGCAAAGGGGTTGGATTTTGTTTACGTCCATGATCGGAATATTGCCTACTGCGGGCACTTTTCCTTTCGATTCGCCAAATTCGCGGATGCGGAAAACCTTGTCGCATTTCTTATCATACAAAAACATGTTGAGGTAGGCTACGGCTCCTGCTGCAAAGCCCATGCTGCGTCCTTTGAACTCATAGTCCATGGTCACAAACAAAATGCCATCGGCCTGAGGGAAGATCTTGGCCAGGTTGCAAGGGTCGCGCTTTTCTTCTTTCAACAAGCCCTGGATGTCGCCATAGGCCCAGATCATGCCTTTCACCATCGCGTATTGAATACCCATCGACTTGTTGAAGCCGCTGGAGGTGTCGGCCAACATAGACGACTTGAAGTTCTGATAATCCGGGTTGCTGCTGATCTCGTTCTGGTCGATCAACTTAAAGGGGAAGTCTTTGGCAAACTCGTTCACGAAACGCTCGTAGGCTTTGTCTACCAGGGGCTGAAGGTTGAAGTTGGGATCTTTCATCAACGATTCGCCTATGGTGCTCATGCCGGTGCCACCAATTTTCTTGTCGCCATAAAACGTGACGAGCGCTACTTTCTTTTCCTGGCTAAAGCCGGTCAAGATCAAACTAAGGATGAGGGATGCAGATAAAATGATTTTTCTCATAGATAAGGTTTTAGGTACACAAGTCGAAAGATACGGGGACTTACCCATACTTTCTCCAAGGCAAATATTAAGATATTATGCAGGATTCGTGTTATCACGTAATAATTCCCCTGCTTTTCCAGAAATTCGACTTTATCTTGTCCCTTAAACCAGGTAGAGCAGTAGGGTTAGGGTGGTTATTTCTTCAGGTCGGCATAACTGACCAACTGGACGCCCCTCCGGCGTATAGCCTCCCGTATACGATTGTCCGTGAACAAATCCGTTACCCCCTGCCGGTCCGTTGCCACATTCTCATAGCCAATGTGGAAGATGGCCTGTAGCTCGGGCGTATTCAGGCCGGGGTGGTCTACAAACAAGTAGGTTTCTCCGGGCTTTAGCGTTTCCAGCATCGCCAGGAAGCCGCTCACCTTCTCTTCGAAGGTTTGGTGAGGGCCCTTGTAGCCCACGCCCTTCACCCCTCGCTCGGCCGGGTCGATGTCGAGCTTGTATTCCACGGCCAACCGTTTGGCTAGTGCCTTCACGGCCGGATCCATGTCGTAGCACCCCATGTGGGCACTGATGTGACTGATGCGCGGGATCTTTTTCAGCGCCAGCCCGATCTGTGCACGCATCTCTTTTTCGATGTCGGCCAACACCCACTTGTTTTCGGTGAGCGCTTGGCCGGGGTAGTTCTTGTTGGGCCAGATCATGGGATAGAAATAGCCATCGGCGTCCGTCAGGCTGGGGCACGCCGAAACGGGGCGGTACTTGATGTTCTCCCATTCGCTGGTCAACGCAATGTGAATGCCAACGTCAACGCCCGGGTTATCGCGCAGCAGCTTCACCGCCTCCGGGAACCACGGCGAAGGCACGATCACTTCGATGGAAGTCTCGATGCCGTCCTTATAACTCTTGATCAAGGCCTCGTTGCCGGCGTGTGAAAATCCCATGTCATCACCACGCACAATGAGCCGGGGCGGTGTTTGGGCCTGGAGTGTGGAGGCGGCCAGGAGCAGGATGGGGAACATGCTTTTCATGCGTTCTTTGCTTTGGGGTGGATATTAATTATGGGTTGTCGCTTCAAAGGTGTAGTCGCCGCTGCTGATCTCTACCACGCCGTAGCCGTCCACATAGCGCACGTGCTTCGACATGCCTTCCTTGCCGATGATGGTGCCATTCTCTTTCAAGTCGCCACCCGGCGTCAACGGGACCCACACTTCACCGCGGGTGTTGGCCGGTATGGACACCGTGAGCAGAAAGCGGTTCTCCTCCTTTTTCCAGTCGCTCACGATCTTGCCCTGGATAGACGTATAACTTCCTTTTGCCCACGTCAGGTCACCGGCGGGCTGTGGCTTGATCTGTATTTTGCGGAACCCGGGGGCCAGCGGGTTGATGCCCAGCAACGAGCGGTAGAACCACTCGTCGATAGAACCAAACATGGGATGGTTTTGCGAGGGTGCATTGTCGGGATATTCCCACGACTCCCACAAGGTGGTGGCGCCTTCATTCAACATAAATCCCCACCCGGGATAGTCCTTTTGATTGGCGATGCGATAGGCCACTTCATTCTGCCCGCTTTGCCGCAGCACGTCAAACATCATGTTAACACCAAAGATGCCCGACGCCACGTGATCCTTGTGTCGCGCAAACTCGCTCATCAACACCTCCCATGTCTTCTCCTTTTCCGGCGACAGGTCATACCACAACGCAAACAGTTGTGCCGACTGCGTGCCATTGTCGAAGCGGCCCGTATGCGGCACCAGGTATTTCTCCGCGATGCGCTGCCGGGTCTGACTGGCCAGCTTGGCATACTTCACGGAATCATCCGGCTTTTTCAAGATGCCCGCAAACTTCGCTGCCAGCAAGGCGTGGTGATAATAGAAAGCAGACGCACTCAAGGCTTCCGGTTTTGGATCGATCGCCACGTGGTCGCTAATGTCCCAATGAAAGAGGCCGTCGATGGCTTTGGATTGGAGGAAGGCCAGTTGCCGGACCACGTTGTCGTATTGTGTGGCGATGATGCGCTCGTCGCCATAGAATTCATAGAGTTGTTCCTGCAGGTAAGGGAATCCAAGCTGCCATCCCAACGGACCCGATTCGTCGCCCAGGCCTTTGTCGGCGATACCGGTGTAGGGTGCCGTTTCGGTGATGCCGCCACCAGGTCGTTGCTCGTTGGCGAAATCGTGCACGGCCTTGGTGTAGAAGTTGCTCATGTCGAAGTTGTACATAAAGGCATCGGCGGTCACTACCATGTCGGCACCATAGCCCATCTTCTCCCGGCCGGGACAATCGGATTGAACGCTAAACACGTTGCTCAAAAAAGTCCACTGGATGGCTTCGTGTATTTTGTTGAACATATCGTTGGAACAGGCAAACTCACCGCTGCGGGTCAGGTCGGCATTCATGCGCAGGCCTTCGATGTCATCGGCCGTGGGCTTGCCGGGCCACCCGGTGATCTCCACGTAGCGAAAGCCGTGGAAGGTGAAGCGGGGCGACCACGTTTCGGTGCCTGCCCCTTTCAGCGTGTAGCTGTCTTCCTGCCAGGCCGTGGCCGGCGCACCCGGACCGCCGTTCATGTTCCAGAGGGCTTTCAACTGGCCCGCTACTGTGGTGAGATAATTCAAGGTGCCATCGGGAAGCAACGCCTCGCCGTAGCGCAGGCTAACCTTCGCTCCTTTCTTTCCCTTGACGGTGATGCGTGCCACGCCGGCAAAATTCTGTCCCATGTCGGCGATGTAGACGCCGGGTTTTATTTCAAGGATTCGGGTGGGCTTTAGCGTGCGGGTGATCCGGATGGGGGGCTGCATTTGAGCGTGTAGCGCGCCGGCCGGGCCCTCGGCCAGGGATGCGTTTTTCCACGCGTTACCGGACGGCTTCAACCCATTCCAGCCCTTTGTTTCCAGGCGGGCGTCATAGTGCTCGCCCAGGTAAACGTTGTTGCGCACGATGGGGCCGTTGGCGGTTTGCCATGATGCATCGGTGCCGATCACTTCAACGGTGCCATCGGCATAGTTCAAATGGATCTCTGCCTTCACGCAAGGCCGGCCCGTCTGCTGCACCGTGCGGAGATTGAAGCGGCCGAACAGTTTCAGGGGCAGCGGATCCCACCAGCCGTTGCCCAGCATGATGCCGATGACGTTCGGGCCGGGCTTTAGCGTTGGGGTGATGTCGTGCACGACATAAAGGGCTTCTTTTTTATAGGTGGTCCACCCCGGGTCGAGCACATGGTCACTGATCTTCTTTTCGTTCAGGTAGGCCTCGTAGTAACCTAACCCGGAAATGTAGAGGCGGGCCGAGACAAGTTTCTTTTGGACATTCAGCGTTTTTCTAAACAACGGCATGGGATCGTCTTTGTAAAAGTCCTCGTCGCGTGCGGGCAAGGCGCTGCCGTTGTCGATCCACTTGGCTTGCCAATCGGATGGTTTCAACATGGCTGTTTCAAACCAGGCCTCATCACTCCAGCCGGAAGGTTGATCGTGCGCATCGTAAGTGCGCACTTTCCAATAGTAGCGAGTGAATGAGCGCAAAGCTTCGCCCTGGTAGTCGATCTGTGTGCTTCTATTACTGATGACCTTGCCGGTCGACCAGACCGTTGATGGCCCGCCTTCCGGGCGAACCACGATCTCATAGCCTGACTGGTACTGATCTTTCGCCGAAGTCTCAAAATTCCACCCCAGCCGTGGCGTGTCTGTATCGATGCCCAGCGGATTACTTTGGTATTCGCAGGTAAGGTGTGCGGGTTGAAGGAAAGAAGCGCGTTGTGCAAAGGAAGCGGGAACGAGGACGAGGGCAAGCAGA